>JAZQDY010000001.1:0-2335 GCA_045547015.1 Eubacteriales bacterium
TCTGTACGATATTGCCGTTTCCGAGGGTTATACGGACGTGGTAGTCGCGCGACTCTACACCAGCGGATGTACGCTGAAAAAGCACATGGACTTTGCTGCCAATCACACCGCCGGATATGAGTACACCAAGAAAAGCGGTACTGATTGGACGGCTGCGAAGGGTGTTGCAATGGATTACGGAATTTCCGATGAGGATTGGGACGTGATCTTCCTCCAACAAAGTGCTGAACAATCCCCGGTAGAAAGCAGTTACGCCGATTACGTCCCGCAGTTGATGGATTACGTGCGTCAGCGCAAGCCCGATGCAAAATTTGTTTGGAATATGACCTGGGCGTTTGACAAAGGATGCAGCCGTGCTGTATTTGACGAGACGTTTGCAGGCAATCAACGCGCCATGTATGAAGCGATTGTTCATACGCTTCACGAAAAGATCCTTAAGCCAAAACTAAACTTCGCCCGCATTATTCCCACCGGCACGGCAATTCAAAATGCACGTCTTGCCGGAAGCCCAAAACTGACCCGGGATACTTTTGGGGGAGGAACAGTGGATCATATCCACCTGAACGCCTACGGACGGTTAATTGCCGGCTACACGCTTTTTGCCATGCTCACGGATCAAAAAGAACTTGCCGCTGTTAACGTGGGTGATATTCCCCCGGCCTACCATTACCCTGACGATCCGCTTTGTATCCTTACGGCAGAAGATAAACGACTCATTATTGAAGCGGTAAACAACGCAATCAAAAATCCATGGACCGTCACAGATTCTGTACGGCACGACAAATCCCCTGTCTTGGGTGAATGATATTTGGATTTTTGCACGGTAACGGATCCCGTTTACAAGCCGTTCGTTTTATGCCGCAATGCAAAAACTACCCAAGGAGCCACCCATGAAACTCTATCTCATACGCCACGGAGAAAGCGAAACTAACCGGGACGGTCTGTGGACCGGTTGGCTGGACGTATCCTTGACCGATAACGGAGAAAAGGACGCCCTGTTCGCCCGTTCTGTTCTTTCTTCCGTTTCCATTGACAAAGTATACGCCAGCGATCTTTGCCGTGCCGTACGCACGGCGGAAATCGCCCTGCCCGGCTGCCGCCCCGCAATCACCTCCCTGCTCCGGGAAATAGACGTAGGATCCCTTACCGGCAAGCCGCTGGGCGCGAAAACGGACGACGGGCAAAACGCCGGAAAGAATGGCTACGCAGCCTACGGCGGCGAGTCCCGCGATCAGTTCCGGGAGAGAGTGCAGGCATTTCTTGACGCCGTGGCAAACACCGGAGAGGCGTGCATCGCCGCCTTCACCCACGCAGGCTTTCTCCGCACGGCACTGGATATTGCCGTAGGACTGGATCTTCCTCGAAAAAACATCCTATGCAAAAACTGTGCCATCGCCGTATTGGAAAACGAGAGCGGCATTTGGAAGCTGCACAGCCTGATCAATCAACCGTGATATACAACAAGGCAGATACCGAAATCGGTATCTGCCTTGTTTATTGCCGAATCACTGGCCGGATTCCTGCCCGCCGAACAATGCCTCCATTGCAACGCCGAGGATCTTCGCAATCATGAATATCTCCCTGTCTGTCGCACTCCGGAGCTGGCCCTCCAGCTTGGAATAGCTGGTTGGATTTATATCACAGCCCATCGTCTGCAGCTTTGCAATAAAATCCTTCTGCTTGATCCCTCTTTCTTTCCGCAGACGCTCCACGTTGCGCCCGATCATGTTGGCAGTACCGTACTCCTGTTTCCGTGTTTTCATACAGTCCTCGGTTTTTACTTCTTTTTTAGAATTATATGCCAAAAACCGATTGACAAAATTCCAAAACAGAATTATAATATGAATAATTCCAATTTGGAATAAAAGGAGGCCGTATTATGTCAGGAAATAGTGGAAAGAAGATCAAGAAACTGGCGTTTTTTGCCGCCGCCGGAATCGCCGCATCCGTTATTGCCGCCGCTTTCGTGAGTGCCGTCTCAAAAGGTAACGCCATCGGCAGCGCCATTTCCATTGATAAAGCACTGCATGTTTTATCCGACATACGGGAAGATATACGGAAAATAACAGACCAACTGTCTGCACAGTCCGACAGCCGGAGCACCCAGGAAAAGAAAAACAACGCCGATACGGGGGCAGACTCCGTTTTCCGGCCGCTCTTCTCCAATCACTTTTTCTGAGCCGCTTTTCCTTATAGCGCACGAAACGAAAAAAGAGGTGTTGCATTTGCCGATGCAGCACCTCCCGTTTTATTCACAATTACAGAGAAGAAGCAACCGCCTTGTAGTACGCAAGATCCTGCTGTGCAAACCATACACGGTCACCGGGACGGGGTG
>JAZQDY010000002.1:0-11149 GCA_045547015.1 Eubacteriales bacterium
GAACGACATGGCTACGATCCGACTTGAGAATGATACACCCATCACCGGTCAGTGTAATCACTGTGGATTCCAGACCGATTTCACAAGGACCGCCGTCAATAATCATCTCAATTCTGCCGTCCATGTCTTTAAGAACGTGATCGGCAGAGGTAGGAGAAGGCGCGCCGGAGCGGTTAGCACTGGGGGCAGCCACAGGTATACCTGCCGCGCGTATTAAAGCACGGGCAACCGGATGCGCAGGACAACGGATAGCTACTGTATTGAGCCCGCCGGTTACACTGTCCGGCACACAGCCTTTTTTGGGAAGAATGACAGTCAAGGGACCGGGCATAAATTTTTCTGCAAGCCTGTAAAACAGCGGCGGAACAGTGGCAATCGCTTCCGCCTCCGACGGCTCGGCAACGTGAACAATCAGAGGATTATCGGATGGGCGTCCTTTGGCGGCATAAATTTTATGCGCCGCTTCCGCGTTGAGTGCGGAGGCACCCAAACCGTATACTGTTTCAGTGGGAATGGCCACAAGACCGCCATCACGCAGAATCTGCGCGGCACGTGCAATAGCGGCTGAGTCGGACGCCGTATCGCCGGCTACTTTATAGAATTCCGTTTTCATTGGCGTCAGCCGTCCTCTTTCTCATTTAACTTTGCGGTGATGTCTGCCTCAGTCAAGGCATCTGTCATAAAATCCATTTCACCGTTCAAAAAGGTATCGAGACTGTAAGATGTAAGTCCGATTCTATGATCGGTTACTCTTCCCTGCGGATAATTGTAAGTGCGGATACGTTCACTCCGGTCACCGGTTCCCACTTGGGATTTTCTTTCCGATGCAATCCGGCTCGTCTGTTCTTCTTGTTTCAGATCAAAAAGTTTTGCACGCAGAAGACGCATTGCCTTATCCTTGTTGCGCAGCTGACTGCGTTCATCCTGACACTCGATTACGATGCCGGAGGGCTTGTGGATAAGACGGATAGCAGATTCCGTTTTATTGATGTGCTGCCCGCCAGCCCCGGTACTTTTAATCGTATCGATCTGCAAGTCATTCGGATCAATTTCAACCTGTACTTCTTCCGCTTCCGGAAGTACAGCAACAGTAGCAGTAGAGGTATGAATACGTCCGGAAGATTCCGTTTCCGGAACACGCTGTACCCGATGTACGCCGCTCTCGTATTTAAATTTGGCATAGGCACCGGTGCCGCTGACCATAAATGTAATTTCCCGGTAGCCGCCCAGTCCCGTTTCGGTAGCACCTGCAAATTCACAGCGCAGGCTGTGGGATTCAGCGTACATCACGTACATCCGGTACAATACACCGGCAAATAAGGCTGCCTCGTCGCCGCCTGCTCCCGCACGAATCTCAACGATTACGTTTTTATCGTCGTTTGGATCCTTCGGAAGCATAAGATGCTTCAGCTCCGCTTCAATTCTTTGAGCATTTTCCGTTTCGGTTTCAAATTCTTCTTCTGCCAGCGCACAGAGTTCCGCATCCTTTTCGGTGCGTCGTATGAGGTCCGCTTCCTGGATTTTTCTCTCTGACGCTGTGTACTGTGCAATTTTTTCTGCAATCGGTGTAAGTGTGCTGTATTCTTTCAGTACTTCTGCGTACTTTGCACTGTCCGATACAGTTTCGGGTAAGGCAAGCAAATGCTCAAGCAGCTGATATCTTTCTTCGTACTGTTTCAGTTTGTCAATCCACTCAGACATATTGTTTGCCTCCTTCGGAACCGTATTGGACTTATATAACGGACATCGGCTCCCGCGCACATTTGTGCGCGGGAGCGGTCCGAAAATGAAAAAATATGTGCTTATTTTTTTACCAGATGGAAAGCAAAGCCGCCGATCTCATCCTTGAGGTAGACAAATTCTTCCTTACCCTTTGCGTCATATCTTCTGGTTTCGGACAGGAATTCCACACCCATCCGGGATAAAAACGCCTCCGCGCGATCCACAAAGTTGGTTGAAATCGCAATATGACCGTTTTTGCCGCGGCCAGGCGCTTTCATAACCTCAAACAGTGTGGAGGAAAAGATTGCCCCGTTTCGCTCGTTCTGCGGAAATGCGAAGATTTTTTCCAGGGTATCTGCGGTCTTTTTGCAATCTGCTTCATCAGCGGCGTTTATGCCCACGTGTTTCAGATCGAAATCCAGCATCTTCATAACTGCTTCCCGGGTAAGTGCCTCAATGGCATCCCAGTCTTCCGCGTCGATCAGCGCTTCTTTTACCATGAAGCTGCCGCCGCAAGCGATCACTTTATCAAAACGAAGGTAATCAAGAAGATTATTTGCGTTGATACCGCCGGTAGGCATGAATTTTATGTTGCCGTAAGGGGCAGACATCGCCTTAATCATTTCCACGCCGCCGGCTGCCTCTGCGGGAAAGAATTTCACCGTGTTAAGTCCCAGCTCGATAGCGGCTTCTATGTCGGACGGATTTGCACAGCCGGGCAGAATCGGCACACCGATTTTCTGACAGTGGCGAACCGTATTGGGATTCAATCCGGGGCTGACGATAAATTTTGCTCCTGCAGCCACGGCGCGGTCAGCCTGTTCCGCATTCAGAACAGTTCCTGCGCCCACCAGCATATCCGGAAACTCCTTGACGATAGCGGCAATCGCCTCTGCGGCACACTCCGTGCGGAAGGTGATCTCTGCGGCGGGCAGTCCGCCCTTGCAGAGAGCGCGTGCCAGCGGAACGGCTTTTTTCGGGTCTGTGATTTTTATAACCGGGATAATGCCGATTTCGTAAAGCTGCTGATTCATATCTTTCATGTTTGCTTCTCCTTGGCAGCCGCCTTATTTGCAGAATGCGGAAAATGCCTTGTGGGCAGAATATACGTCTGCCTTGGATACAACCTCAAAGGGTGCGTGCATAGAGAGCACCGGCACACCGAGATCTACCGTTTCGATATTCTCCTTGGCGATATATTTGGCTACAGTTCCGCCGCCGCCCTGGTCTACTTTGCCAAGTTCACCGGTTTGCCAGAGAACGCCCTCTTTGTCAAACATGGTGCGAATTACACTTACAAATTCGGCGCTGGCATCGTTGGTGCTGCTCTTACCGCCGGCACCGGTGTATTTGGACATGGCGACACCGCAGGAGAGAAGAGACGCGTTGCGTTTCTCGTGCACTTCCGGATAATTGGGATCGTAGCCGGCGCTTACGTCCGCGGAGAGACACATGGAGTTGGCTCGGATCACATTTACATTGCCATTCAGGTTCTTGGCAAGCTCATCGATCAGATCCACCATGAGGGAGCACTGCATACCGGTCACACCCTCGCTGCCGATTTCTTCCTTGTCGGCAAGAACGCACATCAGCGTATGAGGGCTGTTCTTGTTCTCGATAATCGCGGTAAGGGAGGGATAGGCACTTACTCGATCGTCATGACCGTACGAGCCGATCAGCCAGCGGTCAAAACCGATATCTACCGCATTGCCGGCAGGAACCATGCAGAGTTCCGCACTCATGAAGTCCTCTTCCGTCATACCGTATTTCTCGTTCAGATATGCCATAACCGCCAGTTTTACGCTGTCGGAAGCGGGAGACGGCGTGCCGTCCTCTTCGAAATAGGGGCCGCCGCCAATCAGAATGTTGAGTCCCTCACCGGTGAAAGCAGTACCGAGCGGCTTTGCGTTCTGATCCTTTGCCAGGTGGGGCAGAAGATCCGTAATGCAGAACACGGGATCGCCGGGCATATCGCCAATACGAACGTCCACGGACTCACCGTTTTTCTTAATGACAACACCGTGGAGTGCCAGCGGAATCGTCGCCCACTGATACTTGCGTACGCCGCCATAGTAATGGGTTTTGAAGTATCCCAGTTTTTCACTTTCAAAAAGCGGATGCTGTTTCAGATCCAGCCGGGGAGAATCAATATGGGAGGCAGAAATGCGCACGCCGTTGTTGATATCTTCCGCTCCTACAGCAAGAACATACAGGCTTTTACCGCGGTTGTTATAATACAGCTTGTCGCCGGCGGTGATTTTGTCGCCAAGCTTGTACGCGCGGAAACCCTCTTTTTCCAGCATTGCAATAGAGACTGAAACCGCCTCGCGCTCCGTCTTTGCATCGTCCAGATACTTCATATACCCGACGCAGTACTCCTTGGCTGCCTGAAGTTCCTCAGGACTCCACAGTTCAAATGCGGTTTTCTTTTTGTAGAACAGATCCTCAGCAAGAAGCTGTCCTTTGGTTTTCTGATCGCTCATGTTTATCATCCTTTCAAAATAATTATTTTTTAATACGTTTCGCTGTATAAGCGTTTGTACACATCAATTGCATCGTTCACACGGTCGATATATTTATCCGTTTCACGGAATGGAACATTCACAAGCCTGCCGTCCCCGTCCGTATAATCCGGATTCTCCAGCCATTCATCCACCCTGGCCATCCCCGCATTGTAAGCGGCAAATACCGTATCCCAGCGGTTGTACCGCATGTACAGGTAGGACAGAAGATACGTACCGTATTCAATGTTTGTTTCCGGATCGTAAAGCATGCCGGAATCTTCGCTTCGCTTCATCAGCATGGATACCCAGGAAAAAGTATCCGGCGTAAGCTGCATGAGTCCGATGGCACCGGCGTGTGAAACGGCGTTGCTGGCAAAATCGCTCTCGACTTTTATAACCGCGTAAATCACAGGTTCCGGCACACCGTACTGCGCAGAATATTTTGACACATACTCGCTGTAATCCTGCGGATATCTGGCACGATCGACAGCATCCCAAATTGTCTGATACAACAAGGCCGCCAATACGGACGCTATCAGGATCATGAGGATCACACCGCTCATGCGGACGCTTTTTTTCCAGTTATTCTCCATCAGACACCTCCGAGGGGGAAAACCGCGCGAATATATCCTCAGTGATTTTGGCTATCTGCTCCTCCAGGTTATTGCAGTGCAGATCGTTTTCAATGCAGTAATCACAGCGGCTGCGGAGTTCTTCCTCCGTTATCTGCGAGTCAAGACGACGCTGTGCATCTGCAGCAGTTATACCATCTCTTTCAACAATCCTCTGCACCGATACATCGTTCGGTGCCGTGACACATATGGTGCAGCAGCACTGCTTGTCAAATCCGCTTTCAAACAACAGCGGCGCATCCACCAGCACAGCCCGTGCACCGGCGGCTGCATATTCGGCAGCCAATTTCTTTGTTTCTTTAAGAATGTGCTCGTGCGTAATTGCATTCAGCGTAAGTCGGGCAGTCTCACCGCCTTCACCAAACACGAGATCGGCAAGCATCCGTCGATCCAGCGAACGGTCATCACGGGCAATTCTTTCACCGAAAGCGGAAACAAGTGCCTGCATGCAGGGAGAAAAATGATCAGACGGACCGGTCATATCGCGATACACCGCATCGGTATCCACCGATGGGAGTCCGTGTGCGAGAAATTTTTTGCAAACATATCCTTTGCCCGTACCGCTTCTGCCGCACAAACCGATGATAATCGGATCGTCCATCTGCATTTCCCCTTTCCGCTTAAAAATCAAAACACTATGAGCCAATCATTAACATTTTACCACAAAAATGAAAAAAAAGCAATACATAAGGGAATTTTTATGATGCTGTCTCACTTTTCTGTAAGAAGGTAGAAGCAAATGTTCCCCGTATCTCCGCGCACACCGATTTTTACTGTCTTATTATTTTCTGCCAGTTCTATCCACCAAACACCATACCGTTCGGCGACGGAGAGAACCTCGCATTTTGTCGGATATTGTTTTGCAGCATACTTCGTTGCACGCCGTACTGCATCCGTTTTGGATACCAAAATGTTTTCGGGGATACCCGCACCGGCATACAGCCGTAAAACTCTGTCCCTGCTTTCAAAATCAGCATAGATATTCTTACAGTACGCCCCATGGCCGTCCGAGTGAAAAACACCTTTTACGCCAAATTGTGCTTCTGCCAACTCTACCGGATCCAAACGTCTGTTTTGTATCTGTGCTATTTCTGCATCCGATGCGGTATTGCTGTTATCCGTGTCATGCGCCTGCGAAAGTGAGCTGACAGCAAGTTCCAAATCTGCACTTGATACAGTGCCGTTCTTCGTCATTTCTTCAATCTTGAAACATAAACTGCTCAATCGTTCATCCGGACTTGCAAGCAATCCGTCAAGAAATTGTACGTTCTCGTTATTCAGACAATTTGACATGCGTGCCCGTAAAAGCGCCGTAAATACCCGCACCTCCGTACCGTTATCCAGCCGAATTGCGTTTTGCAGTGAAAGAAGATCTGAGGCAAGCAGTACGGCATTGGTATCCGCCAAACGCACATGAGAATAATTCACAATCACGCCCACTGCAGCAAGAGCGGAAAAACAAGTAAATAAAGCAACAGAAAGAGCAAGAATAAGATAGCGGGCTCTGCCTGGCTCTTTTTTTACAAAATCCGATAATTTCATAATAACCTCCGTTTTTTCCAGGAATAGAATACCCTGTTTTTGAAAAATTCATGATTTCGATTTGACATGGACGCAATCGTTTGGTATAATGTTAGTGTACTGTTTTTGCATGCAGTTTCTGTTTTTGAAAGAAGGTGTCCGATGGATAGACCGCGCTCCGTTTTCCCCACTCTTTTCGGTAACGAACATATCCGTACCATCGTAGGCGGTGATATTCTTGCCGGGCGTCTTGGGCACGCATACATCCTGGAAGGTCCATCAAAAAGCGGAAAACATACTGCTGCCATTTCCATTGCGGCAGCTGCATCCTGCGAAAACAGAACTTCTTCCCTTCATACACTCCCGTGCGGGGAGTGTCTTGTCTGCCGCAAAGCGGCAAACGGAATTTCCCCCGATATTCTCTTTGTACGTCGTGAAGAAGGACGTGCTACGATCGGTGTTGAATCCATACGTCAGCTTCGTGAAAACTTATGGATTGCCCCCAATGAAAACGAAAAAAAGGTTTACATCATCGAGGACGCTGACACGATGACGCATGCCGCGCAGAATGCCCTGCTTCTTTCCCTTGAGGAGCCGCCGCCTTACGTTGTGTTCTTCCTTCTCACCGAAAATGCTTCCACGCTTCTTGAAACCATACGCAGCCGGGCACCGGTACTGCGTATGCAATGTTTTGAGGCCGATGAGCTGTCCAACCTTCTGAAAACGGAACAGCGATATGAAACGACCGCACGCACCGATCCGGATTATTTTGCTGCTGCGGTGGCTTCATCCGGTGGTTCCCTTGGCAAGGCACGCCTGCTGCTCTCCCGCACGGATCCGGAATCTGCTGAGATGCTTTCACAAAGGCGGGATGCACTTCGTATTCTTTCCCTGCTTTTCTTTTCCGATGCGGCCGCATCTGCAGAAGTTCTTCTATCGCTTCCGAAGGAAAGGGAAAACGTGGCTAGGCTTCTGGAATTCGTCCTTCTGGCGCTCCGTGATCTGGCCGCGCTGAAAAAAGGGGCCTCGGTGCCGCTTATGATTTACACCTCATTTGAAGAATGCCGCTCGATTGCCGAGAAAGTATCTCTCAGCCGATTGCTTTCCGCCTATGATGCCGTCAGTACAGCAAGAGAGGATATTCTGGCAAATGCCTCTGTGCAAACGGTATGCGCAGGGCTGCTAATGAAAAAACACTGATTTCCGTTATTTACGGATGAATACTGCTCGAAAGGAAACGATTAAATCGTATATAAACACTATGTCTCACGATAACAGAATGCATCAGAACTTCGGCGCCCCGGAAACAACAGAGGTAGTTGGTGTTCGCTTCCGGGATATGGGTAAGGTATATTACTTCGCGCCCGGTAATCTGCAGATTAAAGCAGATACACCTTTGATCGTGGAAACAGCCCGCGGCATGGAATACGGCACCGCCACCACAGACAACAAACTGGTGCCTACCGCAGAAATCGTTCCGCCGCTCCGCCCGGTAGTGCGCATTGCCACCAAGCAGGATGTGGAACGGCACGAAGCCAATGTACAGCTTGAAAAAAATGCGTTTGATGTATGCCTGGAAAAAATTCGCGATCATAAACTCGAAATGAAACTGATTGATGCCGAGTATACCTTTGACAACAACAAGCTGCTGTTCTACTTTTCTGCGGAGGGGCGTGTGGATTTCCGCGAACTAGTGAAAGATCTGGCTTCCGTTTTCCGCACCCGTATTGAACTCCGTCAGATCGGCATCCGCGATGAAGCAAAAATGATGGGCGGAATCGGCATTTGCGGACGTCCTTTCTGCTGCTCCACATTCCTGTCGGATTTTGCGCAGGTTTCCATAAAAATGGCAAAAGAACAGAATCTTTCGCTGAACTCCGCAAAAATCTCCGGCACCTGCGGACGCCTCATGTGCTGTCTGAATTATGAATATCAGACCTACGAAGAAGAACTTCGTCTGACACCACCGGTGGGAAGCCGGGTGAAAACGGATGAGGGCGTAGGCAATGTATCGGAAATCACGCCCCTGACCGGCATGCTGAAAGTAGCTCTGCAGGACAAGCAAGGAAATACAGTATATAAAAATTTCCACCGGGATACGGTTACCGTGCTGAAAATGCCGGAGCGCGGAGGCGGAAAATCCGGAGGCAAAAAACAGGAAGAACCGCAATAATTGCGTTACAACCTGACTGTTTCCCATGTTTCCCGGATACGGTAAAGATTTTATTGCATGAATTTTCGAGTTTTTTTCAAAAAACGATTGCAATTTCATTTTTTTGTGTTACAATAGTATCAAACTTATAATCGGAGGTGCTAAGAATGGCTTACAAGATTTCTGCTGACGAATGCATCGGCTGCGGCGCTTGCGCTAGCGAATGCCCCGTTGAGTGCATTACCGAAAAAGACGGAAAGTTCGTAATCAATGCAGACGAATGCATCGAGTGCGGTGCTTGTGCAGGCGCATGCCCTGTAGATGCTCCCGCAGCTGAATAATTTCAGTTCATTGTCTACATAACAAAAGCGCGCCTCGTGCGCGTTTTTTGTTATCTATCCGATAAAATTGCAGGTGTTATATGGAAAAGACATACGCGGGCGCCGTTGATTTGCTGCCGGACGAACGGCTGGATGCCATTAATGAAAATCTGCGGCTCATACAAAAAATCGGCGGATTAACATTTGGCACCGACGCCTATCTGCTTTCCGCTTTTGCGAAACCCATGCCGCAAGCCACTGTTGTGGATCTGGGCAGCGGCACAGGCGTTGCTTCTCTTTTGTGCCTTAGCCGTGAAAAATACCGCCGGGCTTGCGCAGTGGAGATACAGTCCTCCTTTTGTGATCTGATAAAAAGAAACGCGGTGCTGAATGGATTAAACGAACGCGTAACTGTTCTGAACAAGGACGTGCGGGATCTGGCTCCTTCAGACGCAGACGGCGCCGTTTCTGCCGTGATTTCCAATCCCCCGTACATGATAAAAGGCGCAGGTATTTCCAGTGCCGCAAATGAAATGGAAATCGCACGCCGGGAATGCAACGGTACCATCTGTGATTTCTGCGCCGCCGCTTCCCGTCTCCTTATGACAGGCGGCTGCTTCTATACCGTGTTTCGCCCAGACCGGTTACCGGAGCTTATCTCCGCACTGCGCGACGTACGGCTTGAACCAAAAAAGATGGTCACCGTATATCCGGATCCGGAGAGCCGCCCCTGTCTGGTACTGATCGAGTCAAGAAAAGACGGCGCGCCTACACTTTTGCAGTCGCCGCCCCTTATCATCTACAAAAGCCGGGCGGAACGGGAATACACGGAAGCTATGGCACGCGTGTACGATACCTTTTCCCTTGAATTTCTCTTTGATGTAAAGAAAGGAGCAAAACTATGACCGGCTCGTATGCACCTGTTTCCGGAGAGCGGGAGAAAAACCGCATAATCGGCGGGGTTCTGTATCTGGTTGCCACACCTATAGGCAATCTCGCCGATATATCAGAGCGCGCTCTGAAGGTTCTGGGCGGTGTGGACTTTGTTGCCGCTGAAGATACACGAAACTCCGGTGTGCTGCTCCAAAGATACGGCATTTCTAAGCCGTTTGTCAGTTATCACGAGCACAACAAATTCGAGCGCGGCGAGGAGATCGTCTCCCGTCTGCTAAGCGGGGAATCCTGTGCTCTGATTACCGACGCGGGAACACCGGCCATCAGTGATCCTGGCGAGGATATCGTTGCGCTCTGTGCCGCGCGGGGCATTCCCGTTTCCTCCATCCCCGGGGCCTGTGCCGCTGTCACCGCTCTTTCCATGTCGGGACTGCCCACACGCCGGTTCGTGTTTGAAGGATTTTTGCCGCCAGATAAGGGAGAACGAAGGCGCCGCCTGCAGTTCCTGTCAACGGAAACCCGTACGGTGATTCTGTACGAAGCGCCGCACAAACTCCGCCGTACCCTTTCGGATATGCTGGAATATTTCGGAGACAGACGGCTGTCTCTTTGCCGGGAGATCACAAAAATCAACGAAGAAGTAATCCGCACCACCGTAAGCGGCGCCGTAGAACTGTACGAAAACACAGACCCGCGGGGAGAATTCGTGCTGGTTCTGGAAGGGGCGGATGAAGCTTCGGCAGAGCATTCCGCTCAGTATCCGGAGAATCCCGCAGAGCACGTACAGTCGCTGATGGATACGGGGTTCGAACGTATGGACGCCATCAAAGCCGCTGCCAAAGCGCGCGGTATATCTAAGGGCGTTTTCTACAAGCAGCTTTTGGAAACAGAAGGCAATCAAAACGAATGAAAAACGGGAGTATTGCCGAATAAATCCAGCTTCCCTATTGTAAAAACGGCAGTTTTCTGCTATAATACATTCACAATGCAAATCGGACGCGCATCGTGTGCCGCCCTTTCTAAGTTCACACGGCAGAGGAGAGAGAAAAATGCCCAACAAAGAAAAATTTTACATCACCACAGCCATTGCCTATGCTTCTTCCAAACCCCATTTCGGCAATACTTATGAGATTATCATGACGGATGCCATCGCCCGCTACAAGCGGCAGCGGGGCTACGACGTGTTCTTCCTCACTGGCACGGACGAGCACGGTCAGAAAATCGAAAACCGCGCGCTGGAGGCAGGAATCACGCCGAAGGCATACGTGGATAACGTAGCCGGTGAAATCCGCCGGATTTGGGATCTGATGGATACCACTTACGATCACTTTATCCGCACTACGGACGATTATCACGAAAAAGCAGTTGCACGTATGTTCAAGAAGATGTACGACAAGGGCGACA
>JAZQDY010000003.1:0-21703 GCA_045547015.1 Eubacteriales bacterium
CGGACACACCAATTGACTGGATAGAGCTTCTGGCTGCCCTTGCCGTAAAATACGGAGGCGATTTCAAGAAATACAGAAAAGAGGATCTCGTCCGTATACAGAATGCCTATATCGCCGGCAGTTCTTTTTCTCATATTACAAACAATGAGAAATTATTCAACTACTACCGTGAAGCGTACGGTGCTGTTCTCGGCGGAATGCTCGGTGAATATACAGAAATATCCGCCGCCGGAGAGAGCGTCCTCGGCTATGGTCTCCTTGCCTATTCACCGATTGCCAAAGGATATTATTACAACCATTACGACGATTTTGGTGCCTCCCGCTCCTACGGTTACAAGCGCCATCATCTCGGTCATGATCTGATGGGCTCTGTTGGCACGCCAATCATCGCCGTAGAAGCTGGATACGTAGAGGCCTGCGGTTGGAATCAGTACGGCGGATGGAGAATCGGAATCCGTTCCTTTGACGGAAAACGATACTACTATTATGCCCATCTGCGTAAAAATCACCCTTACTGTGACATATACGAAGGAAAAATCGTCGACGCCGGAGAAGTAATCGGCTATCTTGGAATGACCGGTTACAGCAAAAAAGAAAACACGAACAACATCGACACGCCGCATCTGCACTACGGTCTGCAGCTGATTTTTGATCCTTCACAAAAAGACGGCTGGAATCAGATATGGATCGATATGTACGAGCTTACAAAATTTCTTTCCCAGAATAAAAGCTCTGTTTTAAAGAATCCGGACGGTGAATTTTTCGCCCAATCTGTACGAATTCCAAAAAACACCCGCGACTGACAAAGAACCGCGGAAATGAATTTTTTGAAAAATAGTCTGATTCGACCGAAAATGTGCTTTCTGCACTTGCAATTTTTCCCGTTTCGTGCTATGCTAAAACAAAAGCATGTAAGGGAGAGAAAAATTTTGAACAGATCAAATTCGTCATCCATTTTCAGAAAAATAGTTTCACAGGGCTGTCTGCTCTACACTGTACTCACACTCGTACTGTATACGGTTGGAATGGTCGTTTCCGATATAGATCGAGCGTGGATTCCCACCATCGGCATGATCTACATGGTGTTTTTCTTTTCTCTGCTTCTTTCTGCAGCAAACGTTCTCGTGCTTAACACAGGGCTTCCGGGCATCGTGAAACTGATTCTGCACTACGCCGCCACAACTCTTGTTTTTTATGTTATTTTTATTTTGTGGAGCGGTTTTTCCAAACGCGGTTCTTCTGTTCTGACAATTCTGCTGCTGTACACGTTCCTTTACGGCATATGCGCACTGATTTTCTGCGGGGTTCGTTATATCAAAGGCAGCCGTGATAATAAAAAAGCCGGGTATGAATCCCAGTTCTCAATGAAAAACTAAAAAGGGTTGTCGCCTTTTAATGCGACAACCCCTAAATTTTGCACAAAAGGTACAAAACTTTGAAATTCCGCAGGAATTTGCGGCGATGTTTCCCGTTTATTGCCCGAAAAGAGCAAAAACGGCCGCCTCTGCGGACAAGGAAATACTCGCGGAGGTGCTGCATTGTGGAATGCAACACCTCCTTTTCACTTTACTGCTCAGTAGGTCTTCTCAACCTTAGCATCGGCAGCGTTCTTGATTACGCTGGCGATACCGTTCTCGCATCCAGATTTTGACTTATAGCCTTCCGATACAGCAATTACCTCGCCGTTGCGCGCCTTCAGACGGAAGCGGAATTCACCGGATTTGTCCGTATACATCTCAAATTTCGGATGCTTCTTTGCTTCAACTGCTTCTACGGTCTGATCCTCAGTTTCAGCAACAGCAGCACACTTGATAACACTGTCGATTCCGTTCAGGCAGGATGCCTCTGCGGTATATACCTCAGAAGAGGCAATTACTTCTCCGTTGCCGGCAGTGAGATCGAATTTGAATCCGGTGTTCGTCTGCTTAACAATAAACTTTCCCATTTTTTAATCCTCCGTAATTTTCGTTCGGCACAGAATCAAATGTTCCCATCTGAATTCTTATCAACATTATACAGTATCTTACACTATTCTGTCAACAATTTTAAATAAATTACGAAGACTGACAGAAGAATTTTTGTATCGCACGACGGTACAGCGCAGTATTGACAAAATTTTTGTTTTAAGGTATAATTTTCTCGTTGCATATAATCATAAGTTCAGTTATATAATTTATGGAGGCATCTATGAATAAGACAATGATGAAAAAATACGCCGCGCTGATCGCACGCGTCGGAGCTAACATACAGAAAGGACAGCCGGTGGTAATCTATGCGGAGGTAGACCAGGGCGAATTCGTTTCCTACGTAACGGAAGAATGCTACAAAGCTGGTGCATCCCGCGTTTCCCACGAATGGAGCTATCAGCCCATTACCAAAATGCACTACAAATACCGTACGCTGAAATCTCTGTCCACGGTACCTGCATGGCAGGAAGCAAAGCTCCAGCAGGCTGTGGAAGAGGTTCCCTGCCGTATCCGTATTGAAAGCGCTGACCCGGACGGTCTGCGCGGCATCAACCGTGAAAAAATGCAGAAATCCCGCATCGCCACTTATCCGATTCTGAAGAAATATAACGATGCGCTGGAAAATAAGGATCAGTGGACTATTGCCGCTGTTCCTTCCTACGCCTGGGCGAAAAAGGTATTCCCGAACGAAAAGAAAAACAAAGCATTTGAAATGCTGTGGGAAGCTATTTTGAGTGCCGTTCGTATAACGAAGGATAATGATCCCGTGGAAGAATGGCGGATTCACAATGAAAAATTCAAAAGTAAGTGCGCATGGCTGAACGAGCAGCATTTCGATTATCTGGAATATAAGAGCGCCAACGGCACCGACTTCCGCTGCACACTCATTCCGGAAGGAAAATGGTGCGGAGGCGGCGACACTTCCCTGCTCGGCCGCTTCTTCAACCCTAACCTTCCCACGGAAGAGATCTTCATCAGCCCCATGCGCGGCAAGGCAGAGGGAAAACTGGTATCCACCAAACCCCTTTCTTATCAGGGTCAGCTGATTGAAAACTTCTATATCACGTTCAAAGACGGCAAAGCCGTAGAATGGGATGCGGAGAAAGGCAAAGAACTGCTCACGCAGATGCTCACCATGGACGAAGGGGCCTCTTACCTCGGTGAACTCGCACTCGTCCCCAAAAACAGCCCCATCTCCGAAAGCGGCATTTTGTTCTACAACACGCTCTTTGATGAGAATGCCAGCTGTCACGTGGCAATGGGCCGCGGGTTCATGGATACCATCGTGGATTTCCAGAACAAAACCCACGAGGAATGCCACGCTCTTGGCATTAATGACAGCATGATTCACGTAGACTTCATGATCGGTGCCCCGGATATGAGTATCACAGGTTATAAGAACGGAAAGGCAACCCCGATTTTTGTTAACGGAACCTGGGCAGAGTAAATTTCTGCTTTGCGTCAGCCCTTTTACGCCTCTACACATGCATCGCTGATTTGACAACAAATGGGTGGTTTTCATGAAACGATCGATATGGTTTATACTGTCCGCAATACCTGCACTGCTCTGTATGCTGGCAATATTTCACTTATCTTCTCAGACAGCTTCTGCCTCTTCCGATACAAGTGCCAACGTTATTGAATGGGCATTGTCAGCAGTTCTTCCGGATTTTGACGATGCGCCGCCCTCCGAGCAGAAAGAGCTCATCGCGTCCTGCCAGTTTACTTTTCGGAAAGCCGCTCATTTCTCTTTATACACATTGCTCGGTATGCTGTGGTATGCGCCCATGTATACACGCACGACCGATACAAGAAAAGCTGCACTGTTTGCGTGGATTTTCGCTGCGGCTTATGCTGTTACGGATGAAATTCACCAGAAATTCGTCCCGGGACGGAGCGCAGAACTGCGAGATGTACTCATTGACAGCGCCGGTGCGGCTGTTGGGGTTGTGCTGGTATATGTGATCGCGGCAAAGATTCTGGCGCGGAGAAAGAATAAATAAAAGTTTCTTTGCAAAAAAATTTTCATACAACAACATACCGCCGGGAGCGACCTGAAAGGTTACTCCCGGCGGTTTGTTTTATGAATTGAGCCAAAAATGTGCGCCAATGGCGGGGCTTACTTGATTGCAAGAGAGCAAATACCCACTTTTCAATGCTTCTGCCATAACATATCCGCGGCAAAAATAAGAACTCGAAACTGCCATTCTGCATTGATAAGCATCATTCAAAAAGACAGGGGGAAGATCCGCACATACGATGCCGTAAACCTCGTCATATAAGTTTTTCAGCAAGGCTTTTGTACGTTCAGCCAATGCAGATAGTTCAGCTATAACACTCTCATCCATGTTCCGAACCGCATTTCTGATTTCATCAATTCTGATTGTGACTACATCTGGGATATATGCGCTTCTGTTTACCTTCAAGTATCCGTATTTGAGCAGTTTTTCAGCGATTTCACCATTCTCTTCCACTGCATTACCTATTACCAATTCATACAGAATCTTCGATTCCGCCTCGTTAAGATAAGGCGGTGTTCGATCAGAAATACCGTCGAACTCATATTTGAACTGTTGAAAACCATAATATCCAACGTGATTTCCGACAAAATTTGGCTTCGTCACAGGGCTCTTCTGGTATCCGATCATGTCCCAACATCCGTTGTCGGGACGCTTGGTAAAGTCACGAATTTTTGGTGCCTTATACATGAAATAATCAAACGCCAACATCAAAATCGACCACTTGGCGCTTTCGTAGTCCTGATATTGACCGTAGAATTTCTCTTCTTGCTTTACAAATACTTCATTCAAACGCTCCACAAAAGAGTTTAAGGCTTTTGTAATCGTGGGAGCAGCGGTTACCCAAGCTGAATGGACTTTCTCTTGGGCAGAACTGCTTACGATAGGAAAAGCAGTTTGATACTTATTTCCGTCTTTGATCAAAAAGGTTTCCCTCGTCAGCCATTCCAGTTCATCCTCCAAATAAGGGAGTGCCACACCAAGCTCCAAAGAAAGTTCTTCGGCGGTGGAGGGAGTTCCATATGCTTCCAACAGAATATTATGGTACAATTTGTGTTCCATCACACTATAGGGTTGATTCTTGTCACCGGGACGTGAGCAATTGGTGCTGAAATTTACTTCTTCCGGCTTATAACTTCTAACTCCAAATTCTCTTGCCATATCCATACCTTCTTTCAATATGATTCTTGCGCGATGAAGCCTTTGCTGAACCGCGCTTATCGAAAGTGATAGCGACGATGCAATCTCACGAACGCTTTTGCTTTCGATATAATAGGCAACGACGATGTTGCGATAATCACTTTTGATGAACGCCAGCTCGCGCCGAAGCAGAGCCATCTGCTCTGTATGTATCATTTCATCAAGGACATTTTCGCTTTCGTCTTCGATTTCATAATCTCCGATATCGGAAGCGCTTTGCGACTCGTTTCGATTATGCTTTTCTTTAGCCCATACCGAATAACGGTTGCGCGCAATCTGCCATACCCACGCCAAAAAACTTGTAGGAATCGTACCTTTGTTCAAAGCCGTAATAATCTGCAGCGAAATATCCTGCGTCAAATCTTCGGCCTCAATGGTGTTCCCCGTCTTTTTGAGACAGAAATAAAACAGCTTTTCTATATAGTTTTCAGCAAATTCACGGATCAGCCGATCACGCATGGCCTTCGTTTCTTGCATCTCCTCGCCTCCTTTCACTCATATAGTGTGGCATTTCTTGATTTGCTGACAAGATTTTTACGATGATTATAACAGAAATTTGTGAATAGGATTTGTCTGTTGGCAAAAAACCAGGGATATCTCCGAAGAGAATCCCTGTTTTTTTCTGCAATATATCGTTATTTGCCCAGCACTTCCGTGCCGTCCTCACAATGAAAATACTGCGCGGTAAACGGCGGAATCGTAAGTGTATTGCTCTGAAAATCTGTATCAATACCCAAAATCGTACCGGAAAAAGACAGGCTTATCGGCTCGTCTGTGCGGTTTAAAATCAACATTACGGCCGCATCTTTTCCGTTTTCTCGAGCGATACAAAGATACGCACTTGTCGCCGCCGCAATGCGTACAAATCCATCCCGAAGCACCGGCTCACTGCGATGCAGAGCCCCAATTTTCTGGTAATGTGCCAGCAGTGTCCTATCCTCCCTGCCCCACGGAAACGGCATCCGACAAAAGGGATCGCCGTATCCTTCTGTACCCGCTTCATCCCCGTAAAAGATACACGGTACACCCGGCATCACGGATATGAGTGAATACGCCAGTTGCAAAAGCTGAATTCCGCGCATTCGCTGACTTTCACTCAGTCGCTTTCCGGCAAGTTCCGTGTTGGAGTACCCGTCGGGCGGATCGCCGGCAAGTGCAGTCAGAATCCGCATAGTATCGTGCGTACCCAACAGATTCATCAAAAGATCCGCCGCATCCTTCGGATAGCGTCGGTAAAGCGTCTCCGCGATGCCGCGGAATTTTTCTGCATCACCGAAGCGGATATAGGAAATCACCGCTTCCCGCAAGGGGTAATTCATCACAGAATGAAGCTGTCCGCCGCGCAGGTAGCGCCGCCGTTTTCCGTATGCGCACTTACTTGTAGCATCTTCCCACACTTCGCCGTATATAACAGCCTCCGGCTTTACTTTTGACAGACATTCATGCAGCGCATCCAGAAAGCCGTTTGAAAGTTCATCAGCAACGTCAAGCCTCCAGCCGTCCACGCCTCGCTTTGTCCATTTTGGCACGATACCGTTTTCTCCCAGAATGTATTCCCGAAAGGACGGCTCGTCGCCCTGCACCTTGGGTAAAGTAGGCATTCCCCACCAGGATTCGTATCCGTTCGGATGGGAGTGAAATATATACCAAGGGTAAAATGGTGACTCCTTTGATTGATACGCCCCCACGGAATCATACTGAGAAAACTTGTTGAAATACACGCTGTCCGAGCCGGTATGATTAAATACACCGTCCAGAATTACGTGAATTCCACATTCTTTTGCTGCAGTCAGAAGCGAATCCAAGCCATCCTCTCCGCCGAACATTTCATCAATTTTTCCGTAATCACCAGTATCATATTTGTGATTGGATGCCGCATCAAAAATCGGGCTCAGATACAAACACGTAACGCCGAGAGAAGCAATATATTCCATCTTTTCTGCAATACCAAAAAGATCCCCGCCGAAGAACACGTTATTCGGCAAGTCCTCTCCAGGCAGTTTTGCATATTGGGGAACCCCATTTTCCCAATCCGGATTCAGTTCAGTTCCCGGCTTTGGGATTGCTCTGCCTGTGGCGCAGAAGCGGTCAACAAAAATATGGTAGATAATGCCGCCTTTCAGCCAACCGGGAGTCTGCATGTTATCCCGGTATACCAGCAGCTGTCGTTTGCCCTCCTCGCTGATCGGATACAGTTTTTTCGGTTCCTCACCGCCAAATGAAATGCAGCCGTCGGGATAGTACACATCGTAGCAGTAGTAAAACAGTCCGTCTTCCGCATCGCCGCATAAAGCCCCCATGGAAACTGCAGCGGTAAAGCACATCCCCTCTCTTTCCATCTCAAAAAGCTTCATTCCTCCGTCGTCATCCGAATGAATGCGTAAAATGCATTTGTCGGCTGTTTCCGACATGGGAACACTAATAGAAAAAAGGACAGTACTGCTGCTGGCAAATGCGCCGAGCGGCCAGAATGTTTTCTGCTCTTTTTCTGCTATAAACTTTTCTTCCACTGCAAACTGGTAATCTTTCATCCTTCTCCTTGACGGTATACGTCTTACTCCTTTTTACACATCGCTTCATACAACTGCAGATATTTTTTTGCTGATCGATTCCAAGAAAAATCCTTTTCCATCACATTTTTGACAAGCTGTGTCCACCTGTTTCTGTCACTGTACACCCACAGTGCATGCTCAATAACGGCCATCATTTCATGTGCATTGTAATTGGTAAAGGAAAATCCGTTTCCCTCTCCCGTATACTGATTGTATGGACGTATAGTATCGGCGAGACCGCCGGTCTCGCGCACAATGGGAACGGTTCCGTATCGGGATGCGATCATCTGTGAAAGACCGCAAGGCTCACTTTTGGAAGGCATTAAAAACAGATCTGCACCTGCGTAAAACAGCTTAGACAGCGGCTTGTTATACTCCAGTCTCGCACAGAATTTCTTCGGGTATTTCTGTGCCAACCTTGCAAAATACGCCTCAAAGTCGTAATCACCGGATCCGAGAAGCACCATCTGCACCGAATTCCTTGCCAGAAATTCTTCCGCGACCCGCATAACAAGATCAAAGCCCTTGTGTGATGCCAGACGTGATACCATAGCGATTACAGGAATATCGGAATCTGCCTCAAAAAAACACAATTTTTGCAGTTCCGCTTTGTTTTTGCCTTTTCCTGCCCTCTCGCCGGCTGAAAAATGTGCTGCAATATCCGGATCCGTTTCGCTGTTATAGTACGCGGTATCAATCCCGTTAAGGATGCCGGAAATTTTTCCGGCATGCATACGGAGAATATGACAAAGACCGTGTGAGTAGTATTCCGTCATAATCTCAGAGGCATACCGGGGACTGACCGTATTGACCCAGTCTGCGCACGCGACGGCACCTTTCATTAAATTGATGGCACCGTTGTATTCAACAACCGGACGGTCCCAGTGTGCCAGTTCAAATACATCCGCCAATGTTGAAAAATCAAAAATCCCCTGGTACTCAATATTGTGGATGGTAAAAAGCGTCTTTATTTTCTCAAACGCCGGATCAAGTCCCAGTTTTCTTTTTAGATAAATAACGGCTGCGGCTGCCTGCCAGTCGTGTGCATGCAGAACATCCGGAAAAAAACCGACAGTGGTCATCAAAGCGAGAACAGCCTTGCCGAAATATGCAAACCGTTCACCGTCATCAAAACTTCCGTACAAAAACGCTCTTTTAAAATAGTAATCATTATCAATAAAGTAGTACGTGACACCGTCCGCAGCCATACTGAAAATACCCATGTACTGATTTCGCCAGGCAAGGCGTACTGTCGTAACAGCTTCCTCTTTGAGTACGGATACATACTTCTCTTTTATCGATCGGTACAGCGGAATTACCACGCGAATATCCGCCCTTCCTCCCGCTGCTTGCAAAACTGCTTTCGGCAAGGATCCGATCACATCTCCAAGTCCTCCGGTAGCGGCGAAAGGAAGAGCTTCAGAAGCAACATATAATACTTTCATATCCACTTTCCTTTATCAATATAGTACGGCTGTCTTTCGCAGCCGGCAAGCAGCAGACCGTCACGTACTACCGTGTTTTTGTCACTGATTACATACTTCAGGGTCACACCTTCCCCAAGAAAGGAATCCTGCATCAGAATAGAGTTTGATACAGTCGTGTTCTTTCCCACTTTCACACCGCGAAAGAGGATACTGTTCTCTACTTTTCCCTCTATGACACATCCGTCTGCGATCAGCGAATTTCTTACGGATGATCCTGCACTGTAGTACGTGGGGCAAGAATTGCGCACTTTTGTGTAAATCGGTCTGCTTTTCACCCGGAACAGTGACTTGTGGGCGTAATCGTTACACAAAAGCTCCATATTGCAGCGGAAATAATCTTCCATCGATGAAATTGCCGCAAAATACCCATCGTATTTGTATACGCGGTAATTCATACGCTTCCGGTTGCGGTAAAGAATATCGGCGGTAAGACTCGTATAATTGTGCGCTATAGCATCACGGACAATTTCCGCAAGATATTCCTTGCTGATTACCGCGACGTTCAGCCCAACGTCAGCCTCCCCGTGAAAGTTTGTAGGATAGCGAAGAATATCGTCGATCCTGCCCGATGGATCCGCGTGAAAAATCACGTTGATTTCGGCTCGTTCCGGAGTCAGGTGCATTCGTTTTACGGCAACGGTCATATCCGCCTTATTCTCAATATGATTTCGAACAATATCGTTAAAGTCCATGTTGCAGATCACGTCACTGTCGCTCATGACTACATATTCGTCTTTCATTCGTGAAATTACGTGGCTGATGCTTTTTAATGATTCGAGACGCGTAGAATACAGCGTACCACGGTTATTATCAAAAGCCGTGATATAGGGCGGCAGAATCTTTATCCCTCCCGAGCGCCGCGCCAGATCCCAGTCTTTCCCGCTGCCGATATGTCCCATTAAAGACTGATAATTATAGTTCGCAATGATATACACATTATTGATGTTGGAATTTACCATATTGGATAATGTAAAATCAATCAGCCGATATCTGCCGCCGAACGGAACAGAACCTACAGTACGTACTCTTGTGAGTGTTGGAATATTACTGTCATGAATATTGGAAAAAACGAGTCCCGCCACTGTCATAGCGCCTGTTCCCCTTTCGAATTATTTACATATTCCCGAAAATATGCGAGGTCTGCCACCGTGCCTCCCGGAATATCCGTTTCGGGCGGCACTGATACTCCGCCCCCGACCACGGTTACGTTCTCGGTGTGGTTTTGCGTACGCCCTATCACAGAACCCGCGCCAATATATGCACCGGAATCGATAATACTGTAATTCACGGTTGCATCTTCGCCCACGGTTACATCCTGCATAATAACTGTATCCTTCACATATGCGCCGCGTTCAATCCGTACGCCGCCGCCGATAACGGAGTTTTCCACAATGCCGTAAATCTCGCACCCTCCGGCAACCATGGAATTGGTAACCCGCCCCGTGTCGCCGATACGGTGCGGCGGTTTAGCATTGTTTCTTGCAAAAATACGCCACTCAGGATCATACAACCGGAATTTCGGTGCCGTTCCCAGCAAATCCATATTGGCTTCCCACAGAGAGCGGAGCGTCCCCACATCCTTCCAGTATCCGTGAAACGGATACGCATAAATACGGCATCCGCCCCGGAGCATCGCGGGAATTACGTTCTTTCCGAAATCGTTATCGGACGATAGATCCGCATTATCCCGTTCCAGATAGTCCTGCAATATGCTTCTGCTGAAAACATAGATTCCCATGGAAGCATTCGTGCTTTTTGGCTGCGCCGGTTTTTCTTCAAATTCAACAATGCGGTCATCATCATCTGTTGTCATAATTCCAAAACGGCTCGCCTCTTCCAGCGGTACGTTCAACACGGCGATGGTACAATCCGCATTCTTTTCTTTATGTCTTTGCAGCATCTTGCTGTAATCCATTTTGTAGATATGATCCCCGGACAAAACGAGAACATACTCCGGTTCATATCGTTGAATGAAATTCAAATTCTGATAAATAGCGTTAGCCGTTCCCTTATACCAGTCTGCTCCGTTCTTTCCCTGATACGGCGGAAGTACCATAACCCCGCTCGCAGACCGATCCAGATCCCATGGCTGACCGTTTCCAATATACTCATTCAGAACAAGCGGCTGATACTGCGTGAGAACGCCGACGGTAAAAATACCGGAATGAATACAGTTGGAAAGAGGAAAATCAATAATACGGTATTTACCGCCAAAGGAAACGGCTGGCTTTGCCGTGGCATCAGTCAGCGTATAAAGACGCGAACCCTGACCACCAGCGAGAATCATAGCCACACATTCTGTTTTCTTATACATATTTCACCTCATAGTGTTCGAATTATCGTCATTTGATTCTGTGGGCGTACCGACGCTTTTTCGCCGTGCAGCGGTTTTTTGAAAGAAAATGCCTGAAAGCGGCGGCAGCGTAATCCGGATACGGTACACCGCTTCCCCGTTTTCTGAGCAGACACTTTCCGTTTTAACTGTACCGTTTTCTATCCCGGAACCGCCATAGCATACAGCATCACTTGTGAGTATTTCCTCGTACGCACCATTTTTCGGGACAGTGAGTAAAAAATTCTCTCTCCTAACCGGCACGAAGTTCATCACACAAACGATCTCCTTGCCGGCAGTATCCATCCGTCTGTAAGAGATAATTCCCTCGTCAGCATTATCGGCATCAATCCACGAAAACCCCTCCCAGCCGTCGTCAATTTCCCACAGCGGTCTTCTCAGGAGATATTGTCGGTTCAAATCACGGACAAATCTGTGAAGCTGCGCGTGACGCGGATATTCCAGTAAAAACCATTCCAGACTGTTCTGATAATCCCATTCGCGGAACTGCCCGAATTCCGTCCCCATAAACGTGAGTTTCTTTCCCGGCAGTGACATCATATACATCAGAAAAGTACGCATGGTTGCAAATTTCTCCTCATACGGACCGAACATTTTGTCAAGCAGTGAACGCTTGCCGTGAACAATCTCATCGTGAGAGACAGGCAGAATATAGTTTTCATCAAAAGCGTACATAAGCGGGAAAGTAAGTTTTGTGTGCATCCATTTTCGATAAATGGGATCCGCAGCTACATATTCAAACAAATCATTGGAAAAGCCCATGTTCCATTTGAAATTGAATCCCAATCCGCCGTCATGCACGGGACGCGTAATCATCGGCCAGGCCGTGGATTCCTCCGCGATCATAAGAGCGTCCGGAAATTCGCCAAACACAGCCTTGTTCAGTTTTTGAAAAAAAGCGATTGCTTCCAGATTATGATTTGTGCCGTTTACGTTCGGAATCCATTCTCCCGGCACTCTGTCATAATCCAGATACAGCATGGATGCCACAGCATCCACACGCAGGCCGTCAATGTGATACACCCGAAACCAGAACAGCGCGTTGGAGACAAGAAACGACTGTACTTCTGTTCTGCCTACATCAAAACAGCGTGTTCCCCATCCTTTGTGCTCCATGCGATCCGCCCCCTGGTATTCGTACAGCGGTCCGCCATCAAACTCATAGAGTCCGTGGGCATCTTTAGGAAAATGGGCAGGTACCCAGTCCAGGATCACACCGATACCGCCTTTGTGCATGGTATCGATGAAATACATAAAATCTTCCGGCGATCCGTACCTTGCCGTGGGCGCAAAATAACCGGTAATCTGATACCCCCAGGATCCGTCATATGGATGCTCCATGACCGGCATAAGCTCTACGTGTGTATATCCCATTTCCGTAAGATAAGGAAGCAGTCGGTCAGCAATTTCCCGATAGGAAAGATAGTGCGTGCCGTCCGCGGTTGAAGCGTCGTTTTCTGTATGCCAGGAACCAAGATGCATTTCATATATATTCACAGGTTCTGAGAAATAGTGCTTGTTTTTTCTTCGCTGTGCCAGCATACGGCGCTTTTTTCTTTCTGCTATCCACGCATTGTCTCCCCAGGAATACGGAATCTCCGTACGGATCACAGAAGCAGTATTCTGCATCGTCTCTTGTGAAACCGCATAGGGATCCGCTTTCAAAAACGTGTGTCCGCAGCGATGTATTGCGTATTTATAAAACGTTCCCTCCAGGGACTCATCACTGTTTACGGTAATTTCCCACACACCCGAATCTCTGTGCAGATGCATTTCCGCCCCGCTGTCCCAACTGCAGAAATCCCCGGTGACAAAAACAGCTTCTGCGTTTGGTGCCCACACTCTGAATGTATAGCTGAACAGCCCAACGTCACCCTTATGAACACCAAGATATTCATAAGAGGAAAAATTCGTTCCTTGATGAAACAGGTAAAGCGCTTCGTCATCTTTTTCTTCAAAATCGTAAACGGAAATCACGCCATTTCTCCTTTTCAATACATTTTGGAGGGTACACCATAAAACAGTGATTCCCTGAAACAGGTATTTGTATTCCGGCACGGTACAAAAACAATGTATATGCAAGAAAAACGATAAATATTCCACGAAAAAAGAGCCCGGCATGCTGCCGAACTCTTGTATGGCATATATTCAGTCAACGGAAACGGATAAATTTTACTCCAACCGTTTCGTGAGACGATCAATCTTGTCGTCCGTACCCAAAACCGTTACCGTATCTTCTGCAGAAAAAGGTACGTCAGGTGCAGGCGTTACATCCAATTTCTTGCCGCGGCGGATGGCGATTACGGTAATCCCATAATGACGCCGGATATTCAAATCCAATATGGACTGCCCAACCCAGGATCTCGGAACGTGAATTTCTGCCACGGAATACTCGTCTGAAAAGCTGAAATAATCAAGCACGTCCTTTTTCATGAGTATCTGTGCCAAGCGGCTGCCCATATCCTCTTCCGGGAAAACGACCATATCCGCGCCCAATTTTTCCAGAACCTTCTTGTGCTGGGCATTCATGGCTCTGCCAACCACTTCCGCAACACCGATTTCTTTCAGATTCATCGTCACCAGAATGCTGTCGTTCATATTATCGTCAATGCAGACAACAGCACAGTCATAGTCGGCAACACCGGATGCACGCAGAACACTTTCGTTAACCGGATCACCCACAACAGCGTGCGTAACTTTACCCGAAATCCGATTAACTGCTTCTTCATCTTCACTGATAACAAGCACCTGGTGGCGTTTATCAGCAAGAGACTCCGCAAGAGCCACACCAAAATTTCCAAGGCCGATAATACAAAAACTTCTCATATTCCATACTCCTTCCATCAGCAGATCAGCAGATCAGCCGATCATCAACTGCATATCTGCATAGTGCATCTGCTCATCATTGTGAGACTGCCGACCATACAACGCTGCGGCAACGGTGAGGATACCCACCCTGCCGAAAAACATCAGAATCATAACTATAAGCAGCGGAAAACCGCTGAGCGTTGACGTAAGATTCAAAGAAAGCCCCACCGTTCCGCTTGCAGAAAACGTTTCAAACAGCGCCTTCATTAAATCAACACCACAGGCAGAAAGGATGGAAGCGGCGGCCATGGTAATGCAAAACTGCACACCGATCAGGGTGAAAGTCCGGGTAATATCCGCTTCGGAAACAGTGCGTTTGAATGCTACAACGTGCCTTTTGGCAACAGCAAAACGGGATAGTGACAGGCAGAAAACCCCGATTGTAGATACTTTCACGCCGCCGGCAGTGGATCCGGAGGCGCCGCCCGCAAACATCAGGAATAAAAACATAAGCTTAACGGCATCGCCGCATGAAGCTAAATCCACCGTGTTGAATCCTGCCGTACGCATAGTAACGGACTGAAACAGAGCAGCCAGAAATTTCTCAGAAACAGGCAGCGTTCCCAGCGTTGCCGGATTGCTCCATTCGGAAATCAGAATACCAATCATTCCAAGTCCCCACAGAACCGCAGAAACACACAAGACAAGTTTGGTATACGCAGACAGAGGACGTTTTTTTCGGAAGAAATAACGCACGTCATCCCACACCACAAAACCAATACCACCAACGGCAATCAGCGCAGAAACGGTAAGACATACAAGATAATCTCCGCGGAATGCGCTCAAGCTGGAAAACGGCCCGGAAAATGAACCCATCAGATCAAATCCGGCATTACAGAATGCAGATACCGCATGAAATACACTTTTCCAAACGCCTTCCCCGAGGCCGAATAGAGGAATAAAGCGCACACACAAAAGAAGCGTACCAAGTGATTCAATAATCAGCGTGCCAAGCACAATCCGCCGTATAAGCGGAATCACACCGTCAAACGTGGATAAGTTATAGGAATTAGCCAGTACGATTTTTTCGCGCGGCGAAATACGGCGACGGATCATCATGGACAGAAGAACCGCCATAGACATAAAGCCAAGCCCGCCTATCTGGATCATAAGCAGGATGACGCACTGCCCGAAAGCACTCCAGAACGTAGCCGTATCCACCACCACAAGACCGGTAACACAAACCGCACTGACAGAGGTAAACAGGCAGGTCAAAAAAGGAGCGGATTCTCCTGACGCAGAAGCTATTGGCAATTTGAGAAGAAGTGACCCAATAAAAATTACTGTCAGAAAACCGATCACAAGAATCTGTGTCGCAGAAAAAAATTGGCTTCTGCGGACTCTGCTCTCAGACAAAGCACACTCCTCCTTTTAAAGAATTGAATACAGTTTGCCCCGAAAATCCCGTTTAATCAAACGCAATCGGCGTCGTTTTGATACTTTTTCTCGGCTCTGCCATCATAGGTGCCACTGTATCGCGCCACGTCTGATAATGGGCAGTCTCCTTATGCGCCGCCGCACCGGCGGCGTCCTCATATACTTCACAAAGGATAAATTTCGCAGGATCACTGTCATCGCGGAGAACATCAAAGCGAACGTTGGCGGGCTCTTTGCGGGAATTTCGCTGATTTTCCAGCGTTGCTTCCACAAAAGCATCCACACATTCCGGCTTTACGGTTACAAAAACGAGTGTATCGATCATCAGCACAGCTCCTTTGCGTCCAGTACACGGATAAATTCAAATTCGGCACCGCCGGGAGAACGTACAAAGGCGCAGTTCAGCGTCAGTGCAACCGGAGAAGAAGGAACAGGACGGACTGCAGGCTCCATTACCGACTCTGCACCGGCTTCCATGGCACGCTTATAGGCAGCGTCCACGTCCGCTACGTGAAAAGCAAAATGGAAGAAACGGTTATTGTACTCCGGCTCTTCAGACCCGAGAGAAAACAATTCGATCATACCGCCGTTTCCGATCTCAAGAAGCAAAATCTCCTTTTCACCATTAGGACCGCCCCGCCAGGTTGCGTACGGTTTCAGGCCAAGCCCATCCGTAAGAAACTTGCGTTCGCGCTCAAAATCCTTTACGCGCAGAGCGATGTGATGAAACCCCATTCCGGGAATCTGATTGTTAGCCATATGTATTTACCTCGTAAAAAAAATAGTAAAACTTATGCGTAGTAACGGACAGAGGAAATGACCCGTCCCAAAATTTCCACCGACTCCACAATGATCGGCTGCATGGTGGGGTTTTCCGGCTGCAAACGAAAATGTCCGTTCTCTTTATAGAAGGTTTTCACCGTAGCCTCATCACCGATGAGTGCTACAACAATATCACCGTTCTCCGCAGCAGACTGCTTTTCAACAATAACCAGATCCCCGTCCAGAATACCAGCCTCAATCATACTGGAGCCGCTGACACGAAGAGCAAACAGCGAGGCGGGATCCGACTTTCTGCTTTCCTGCGGAAACACCACATATCCGTCATAATTCTCCGTGGCCAGAATTGGAAGACCGGCAGTAACGCGTCCGAGAATCGGGATTCGCGTACCGAAAACGGACGGCGTATAGGCGGCACCGATGCGAAGCGTACGGCTCTTTCCGTCTTCTTTTATCAGGAGTTCTTTCTCTGTCAGTCTCTGCAGATACGTGTGAACAGTGGAGGTGCTCTTGATATTCAGCGCCGCTTTTATATCACGAATAGACGGCGAGTATCCCTTTTTATCTATTGTTTCCGCGATATAATCCAGTATTTCCCGTTCGCGTTCAGCAATGTTTTCCATAAATGCCTCCGATTCTTCATTACTGACATTATAACACACCTTTAGCTCTATGTCAAACATAAGTTCGTTTTTGAATGAAAATTCGTCAATGGTGGAATTTCTCATAACATATGCATGATTCGCGTATAAATATTTTATTGTGACTAAAATGTAAAAAAGAAATCAAAACAAAAAATCTATTGCAATTCAAAAAAAAATGGTGTATAATGTAATATAGCAGAATTTGTGAATTTATTATATATATAGGAGTTTTTGCCATGACCAACAACAAGCACATTCTCAGCTGGATCGACGAAATGGCTGCTCTCACGCAGCCGGACAAAATCGTTTGGATTGATGGATCCGACGAGCAGACCAACGCACTCCGTGCAGAAGCTTGCTCCACCGGTGAGATCATCAAACTGAACGATGAACTCCTCCCCAACTGCTACCTGCACCGCACTGCCGTTAACGACGTTGCCCGTGTAGAAGGCAGAACGTTCATCTGCACCACGAAGAAGGAAGATGCAGGCAACATCAACAACTGGATGGCTCCCGCAGAGTGCTACGAAAAGCTGTCCAAGCTGTACCGCGGCTCCATGAAGGGACGCACCATGTACGTAATTCCCTACGCAATGGGCCAGGTTCACTCTTCTTTCGCCAAGTACGGCATCGAGCTCACCGACTCCATCTACGTTGTTCTCAACATGCTTATCATGACCCGCGCAGGCAAGCATGTATTGGAAGCAATGGGTGATGACGCCGGCTTCATCAAGGGTCTGCATGCCAAGGCTGATCTGGATGAAGAGAACCGCTACATCTGCCACTTCCCCGAGGATAACACCATCTGGAGCGTGAACTCCGGTTACGGCGGAAACGTACTTCTCGGTAAGAAGTGCTTCGCGCTTCGTATCGCTTCCTTGCTTGGCCGCAAAGAGGGCTGGATGGCTGAGCACATGCTCATTCTCGGCATCGAAACGCCCGAAGGGGAGACCAAGTACGTCAGTGCCGCATTCCCCTCTGCCTGCGGTAAGACCAACCTGGCAATGCTGATTCCGCCGGAAATCTACAAGAACAAGGGCTACAAGGTTTGGTGTGTTGGTGACGATATCGCCTGGCTCCGCATAGGCGAAGACGGCAGACTGTGGGCAGTTAACCCCGAGAACGGCTTCTTCGGCGTTGCCCCCGGTACCAACGAGAAGTCCAACCCCAACGCTCTGCACACTGCACAACGTGACACCATCTTCACCAACGTGGTACACGATCTGGGCAACAACACCGTTTGGTGGGAAGGTCTCAACGACAATCCGCCCAAGAATGCCATCGACTGGAAGGGCAATCCTTGGGACTACACCAAGTACGACAAGAAAGACAAGTCCACCTGCGGTGCACATCCCAACTCCCGTTTCACCGCTATGGCTGCCAACTGCCCCTGCATCTCTGATAAGTTCGATGATCCTGCAGGTGTGCCGATCTCCGCGATCATCTTTGGCGGCCGCCGCGCTAAGACCGCTCCGCTGGTATACCAGTCCTTCAACTGGCAGCACGGTACGTTCGTTGGCTCCATCATGGCTTCCGAGACCACGGCTGCCGCAGCGGGCGCTGTTGGCGTAGTTCGCCGCGATCCTATGGCAATGCGTCCCTTCGTTGGCTACAATATGGGTGATTACTTCGCACACTGGCTGGCTATGGGTCACAAGATTCCCAACGCACCGAAGATCTTCCATGTTAACTGGTTCCGCACCGATGACGAAGGCCACTTCATCTGGCCCGGCTTCGGCGACAATATGCGCGTGCTTATGTGGATCCTGGCTCGCTGCGAAGGCAAGATGGATGCTGTTGAAACCGCCATCGGTTATGTACCGAAGGCAGAGGACATCAACATCGAGGGTCTCACAGACGTAACGATCGACACAATCCGTGACCTGCTCTCCGTTGATACCCAGTCCTGGAAGGAAGACATCGGCAATATCAAGGAATTCTACGATATGATCGGTGATCGTGTTCCTGCCGCTCTCAAGGAAGAGCTTGCTGCACTGGAAGCTCGTCTGGGCTGAGAATAACAGTCGCTAATAACTCCAAAAGGCAGAGAGTTTCCGGATTCTCTGCCTTTTTCATGAGCGAATAGTTTTGTGAGGACATCGTGTTTCATATTTTATTTTTGGTTCTGACAGTGACCGGTACTTCATTTCAACAGGTTTTAATGAAAGTCTTCAACAAAAAGACCGGCAACAGAGGCGCTTTCATTTTCAGTTCGGTTTCTGTCTTATTCGCCGTTTTGTTTTTTCTTGCAGTCAGCGGATTCAAACTGCATTTTACCTGGGAGATTGTCCCTTACGCTCTTGGATTCGCGCTATCTTACGGCACTGCAATAGTAATGGAGCTTCTCTCCATCAAGGTTGGTTCTCTCTCTTTATCCTCTCTGGTTATCTCTTATTCGTTAATCGTGCCGACCTTTTACGGTCTTCTGTTTCTGAACGAAGACGTTGGTTTTCTTTTCTATATCGGCCTCGCTTTGCTTTGCCTCAGCCTTTTTCTGATTAATTCCAAGCACAGCGGCAGCCGGATCACATTTTCCTGGGCCATCTTTGCCTTTCTGGCTTTTCTCGGAAACGGTATTTGCTCTACGGTGCAGATGGTTCAACAGAAAAACTTTGCCGGGCAATACAAAAGCGAAGTTATGATCCTTGCACTCTTAACCGTTTCGGCCGCTATGTTCGTTTTTGCGCTCTTTACAGAAAAAACGGACATAAAAGTCTCCGTAAAAAAAGGCGGACTTTTTGCCGCCTCATACGGTCTTTTAAACGGCTTGTGCAATTTTCTCGTCATGGTACTTGCCGTGAAAATGAACGCATCCATACTGTACCCGGTTATCTCCGCCGGCGGCATTTTATTAACCGGTATCATCTCGCTGGTTGTTTATAAGGAAAAACTCTCACGGAGCCAGTATCTTGCACTGTTTTTCGGTATAGTTTCGGTAGTTCTTATGAATATATAAAAAATATCGGCAAGGAGATGCATCTCCTTGCCGATATTTTTCATTTACAATTCAACACGGCAGCGAATTTCTCCGGCAAAATATGCCCGGATATTCTCTGCCATTTCGTTTACACAGCGCTGTCTGGCTTCTACAGCCCCCCACGCCATATGAGGCGTAAGGCAAACAGCCGGATGCTCCCGCACTGCGTAGAGCGGGTTTGTTGCAGGAATCGGCTCCTCCGTAAATACGTCCACCCCAAGGCCGCCGATTTTTCCAACCTGCACCGCATCGGCAAGGGCGGATTCGTCCGTTACTGCACCGCGTGCTACGTTTACCAGAATTACGCCCGGCTTCATCATGGCGATCCGCTTTTCGGAAATAAGTCCGCGTGTCTGCTCGTTCAGAGGTGTATGCACGGTAATAACGTCCGCTTCACGACAAAGGGTATCAATATCCACCGTGGGATAATCCGGATCTGTCTTTCGTCGGCAAACGATTACACGGCAGCCAAATGCTTCTGCAATTTTCGCCACTTTCTTACCGATATTGCCGGCACCAACGATCCCCCAGGTCTTCCCTGCCAGCTCGTGAAAGGCCGGATACAGCCGGTTGGCAACACCAGAGACGGTGTATGCGCCGCTTTTCACAAAATCTGTAAATTCTGTCAAACGAAAAACCAGCTGCAATACCAATGCAACGGTTAACTGTGCTACGCTGTCTGTGGAATAGCCGAGCACGTTGCACACGGCAATACCATGTGCGCGGCAATAGGCAAGGTCGATATTGTCGTAACCGGTAGCCGCCACGCAAATAAGCCGCAGCTCTTTTGCTTCAGAAAGATTCGATTCATTCAGCTTGATTTTATTCACGATTACCACATGGGCATCATGGATTCGGGAAGTTACTTCCTCAGGTGCCGTTTTCTGATGCACAGTGAGCGCAGATACGTCAGCAAGGGGAGAAAACGAGATATCGTCCCCCAGCGTGGCGCCGTCCAGAATGACGGCGCGGATTGCATCTTTGAAAAATTCAGTACTCATTTTTGCATCTCCTTCCGGGCGCCGAGAATTTCATCCGGCGTGAACACGTACTTTTCATGACAGAAGCGGCACTCTGTTTCAATAGGTTTTCCGTCCGCCACAATTTCCGCAATATCTGCTTCACTCATGCTGACAAGGGCACGCTTATATTTTTCCCTCTCGCAGGTGCAAACATAATCAATATCGATCTCGTCAAAGAAATCAAACGGAATCCCGTCAAACACCATGCCGATAATCTCCGCCGGTGTATGACCGTTCTCAACGAGTTTGGATACAGAACCAAGCGCGGTAATATTTGCCTCGATCGCAGGAATAAGCGATTCGTCCGCACCGGGCAAAAGCTGCAGAAGGAAGCCGCCCGCGGCCTTGCAGGAATTGTCCGTATTGGCACGGACTCCAAGTGCACAGACGGTGGGAGTCTGCTCACTGGTAACGTAATACTCGGAAATATCATCTCCGATCTCACCGGTAACGAGGGG
>JAZQDY010000004.1:0-5961 GCA_045547015.1 Eubacteriales bacterium
CCGCCGGTGACGACAGCACCGCCTGTGACAACAGAACCGCCGGTGACGACAGAGCCGCCCGTAATTACAGAAACACCGCCTGCGGTAACGGAACCGCCTGTGCAGACAGTGAAGGTGCCGGAGGGAACACGGGTGGAAGACAGTTATTTTGCCGATGCGTTGTTCATCGGCGATTCCCGCACCGTGGGACTCGGTCTGTACTCCGGGCTGAAGTCCAATTTCTACTCGGAGCAGGGACTGAATATTTCCACCGTGCTGAGCAAAGCATATATTTCTTCAGGGGATAAAAAACTTACCCTTGCTGAGGCTTTGACGGAAAACAGTTCCTTTACGAAGGTGTATCTGGCGTTCGGTATCAATGAAATCGGCTGGCCGTCTTCCCAGTCTTTTCTGGACTGCTATGGGGCACTTATTGATCTGATCCGGGAGAAGCTGCCGGAGGCATCCGTCTGCGTGCAGTCCGTACTGCCCATGTCCAAGGTAACGGCAGAATCGGAGCGGTATGCCGGCATGGGCGGCAACGGAAAAGTTGCTGCGTACAATACGCTTCTGCGTGAACTTTGCGAAAGCAAAGGCGTACACTATATGGATGTAATTGAGATTTTCGCCGATGAAAACGGCGATCTGGTTGCGCCCGACTCCACGGACGGTATCCATCTGGGCGGCGTGTCTTCCAGAAAATGGGCGGAGTATCTCCGGATGCATCCGCTGCCCTGAAATGGGGTATAGTAAGTTTCGGTCTTCCTATTATATATTACGTATTTGTCAGGAAAGGGATTATTCGCTATGCATAGTAACCGCCGCCAAATCAAAAAATCCTTGTGCAGTGCTGTACTGCTTCTTCTGGTGTGTCTGCTCACTGCCTGTGTAAGGACGGATCCTGTGGATATTTCAAAGATCAATATGAACGATCTGTCGCTGGATGTGTCCGATATGGCGGAAGTGCTGCTTGCACGGCTGACGTTTGACGATACGCTGGTACAGCTGGAGCCGGAGATTGCAGCCGGGCTGTTTGACATCGGCGGCCTGTATAACGATATTGCCGCCTATGGCAGCACGGGCGCTACGGCGGAAGCACTGGTGCTTCTCCGCTGTCAGAGCGCTACGGATGCGGAAACGGCGGAAGCGCGGATTCGTGACTACTGCGAAGAAATGGCAGACGTGTATGCGGATTACAATATGAAGGAATCCAGGAAGCTGACGGATGCACTGATTGCCTGCCACGGACGGTATGTGATATTCTGTGTTTCGCCCGATACGGCAGCCGCGACGGAAGCCTATCAGGCATACGTTGTGGATTCTTTGAAGAAATAAGGGACAGTGAAGAAAAAATTTCCGTTATGGCTTGCACTTTCCTGAAAAATATGGTATGATAGTAGGGTAAAAACTGTGATGAAGTTCGCTTTTTCCCGTTTTCCGGCTGCAGAGAGGACGGTCGCGGCTGAAAGCCGTCTGCCGGATGTGAAAAAGCATTTCCCTTCGGAGTTGGCGGAATGAACTGTACAGTAGTTCTGCCCGGGTGATCCCGTTACAGATCCCGTGAGTGTTGGCTCTTCGCCGGAATGCGGGTGGTACCGCGGTGCGATTTTTTCGCCCCGTCCCGATTTTGGGACGGGGCTGTTTTTTTGTTTTCGATGGACGCAAAGCGGCGTCCGCTTATAGATCAGTACATCAAAAAGGAGTATATAAAATGAAAGACACGCTGCTTAAAATCCGGGAGGATGCGCTTTCCGCCATCCAGACCCCCGACGCGGATCTGGAAGCGATCCGCATCCGATATCTTGGAAAAAAAGGTGAGCTGACCGCCGTGCTTCGCGGTATGGGACAGCTGAGCGCCGAAGAGCGCCCGGTAGTCGGTCAGATCGCAAACGAAGTCCGGGAGGCAATTGAGAGTGAGCTTACTGCCCGTGCGGAAGAGCAGAAGGCGGCGAAGCTCAACGCCCGTCTGATTGCGGAAAAGGTGGATGTTACTGTGCCGGGCAAATCCGTTGCCGTGGGGCACGTGCATCCCATCGCCCGCATCCAGCGGGAGATGGAGGAGATCTTCATCGGCATGGGCTTTGATATCGTGGAAGGTCCCGAGGTGGAGTACGATTACTACAACTTCCAGGCTTTGAATATTCCGCCGGATCACCCGGCACGGGATACGCAGGATACGTTCTACATCAGTGAGAACATCCTGCTCCGCACCCAGACGTCCTCCGTGCAGGCACGGACCATGGAAAACAGAAAGCCCCCGATCCGTATCGTATCCCCCGGACGCGTGTACCGGTCCGATGCGGTGGACGCTACCCACTCTCCGCTGTTCCATCAGATGGAAGGACTTGTGATCGATAAGGGCGTGACAATGGGTAACCTGAAGGGTGCTCTTGAAATGTTTGCACAGACCATGTTCGGCGCGGAGACGAAGGTGCGCTTCCGTCCCCACCATTTCCCGTTTACGGAGCCGTCTGCGGAAGTGGACGTATCCTGCTTTGCCTGCGGCGGCAAGGGCTGCCGTCTCTGCAAGGGCGAGGGCTGGATTGAGATTCTCGGTGCCGGTATGGTGCATCCCAACGTGCTGACCATGGGCGGCATTGATCCTTCGATATACAGCGGATTTGCATTCGGTATGGGTATCGAGCGTATCGCCATGCTGAAATATCATATCGACGATATGCGCCTGCTTTACGAAAACGACGTCCGCTTCCTCTCGCAGTTCTGATTGCGGTTTTAATTATAGTACAGGAGAAATAAACGAATGAAACTTTCTATGAAATGGCTGGCGGACTTCACAGACGTCAGCGATGTGAATATCAAGGATTACTGCGACCGCATGACGGATACCGGCTCCAAGGTGGAGGGGTATGAGTCTCTGGCGGAGGATATCGAAAACGTAGTGGTGGGACGGATCACTGCCATCACCAAGCACGAAAACTCCGATCATCTGCAGATCTGCATGCTGGACTGCGGTACGGGTGAGGATATCCAGATCGTAACCGGTGCCCAGAACGTATTCGAAGGTGCCGTGGTTCCCGTTGCAAAAGCACCGGCAAAACTGCCCGGCGGCGTGACCATCAAGGCCGGCAAGCTCCGCGGCGTGGCATCCAACGGTATGCTTTGCTCCATTGCCGAACTGGGCCTGACCCTGCACGATATGCCCGGGGCCATTGAGGACGGTATTCTGATCCTGAATCACGTAGGGCTGGGCGATGCTGTGCCCGGTGCAGACATCCGTGACGTGCTTATGCTCCGCGATGACGTGGTGGAGTTTGAAATCACCTCCAACCGACCGGACTGCCTGTCCGTGATCGGTCTTGCCCGGGAAAGTGCAGTCAGTTTTAACCGCGGACTGACCGTGCCCGCGCCGAAGAAGCCTGCCGCAAAGAATGACGGCGACAAAATCGAAAATTATCTGAACGTGGAAATCCGGGAGCCCTCTCTCTGCTACCGGTACAGTGCCCGTGTGGTAAAGAACGTAAAGATTGAGCCGTCTCCTCTGTGGCTGCGGATGCGTCTCCGCGCCGCCGGCGTACGTCCTATCTCCAATATCGTGGATATCACCAATTACGTAATGCTGGAATACGGTCAGCCCATGCACGCTTTCGACTACGCTTGCCTTGACGGCAGCCGGATCGTCGTCCGCCGTGCGGAGAACGAAGAGAAATTCGTATCCCTGGACAGCGTGCCCCATACGCTGGATGATACCATGCTGGTGATCGCCGATGCGAAAAAGCCGGTAGCTCTTGCGGGCGTTATGGGCGGCGAAAACAGCGAAATTACCGATAATACGAAGACGGTCGTCTTTGAGAGTGCCATGTTCAACGGTCCCAGCGTTCGCGTCTCCGGTAAGAAGCTGGGTATGCGTACCGAGAGTTCCGGCCGCTTTGAAAAAGGATTGGACCGTGAGCAGACTATGGCCGCACTGGACCGCGCCTGCGAACTGGTGGAACTGCTCGGTGCCGGTGAAGTGGTGGACGGCACCATCGACGAGTATCCCGCACCTTCCGCGCCCTACACCATGGAGTTGGATGCGGCTCGCATCAATGCATTCCTGGGCGTGAACCTTACGGAAGAATACATGGCGGATATTCTTCGCTCTCTCCATTTCGGCGTGGACGGTACGAAACTGACCGTTCCTTCCTTCCGTGACGATGTGCGCTGCATGAGCGACGTGGCGGAGGAAGTGCTTCGTATCTACGGCTACACCAAGATCGAATCCGCACCGCTTATGGGTGTTACCACCCAGGGCGGACGCACGGCACGCCAGCAGTTTGAACTTACTATCCGTGATGCACTGACCGGTATGGGTATGTGCGAGGCGGAGACGTTCTCCTTCATCAGCCCCAAATTCTACGATAAGATCCGCATGGCGGCAGATGATCCCCGCCGCAAGAGCGTGGTTATTACGAACCCGCTGGGTGAGGATACCTCCATCATGCGTACCACGGCCATTCCGTCCATGCTGAAGATCCTGGAAAACAATGCCGCTGTGAAGAACCGGGACGTGAGCCTGTTTGAGCTGGGCAGCGTGTATATTCCGGGTGAAAAGGATCAGCTGCCCGATGAACAGCGCCGTGCCGTGATCGGTATCTACCGGAACGACGATAAGAGCTCGGATACGTTCTTCACTATGAAGGGATACGTGGAAGCACTGCTTTCCGCTCTCCGCGTAAAGAATGCGGAATACGTTCCCTGCACTACGGAAAATGTTTTCCACCCCGGCCGCTGTGCCAAGGTGGCGGTGGGCGATACCGAGATCGGTATTTTCGGTCAGATTCATCCTCTGACCATCGCCAATTACACTATCGATGCTGTTACCGCGGTCGCTGAACTGAACTTTGACGCCTTGTTCGCCGCCCGCGAGGAGATGCCGGAATATACCCAGCTGCCGAAATATCCGGCACTGGAGCGTGACTTCTCCTTCGTTTGTGACGAGGAGCAGACGGTGGGCGTTCTCAGCGCCTGCATGAAGCGTGCCGGCGGTGCCCTTGTGGAGTCGGTACATCTGTTTGATATTTACCGCGGTCCCCAGATCGGCGATGGCAAGAAGAGTGTATCCTTCTCCGTAATGCTCCGTGCTGCTGACCGTACGCTGACCGATGAAGAAGCGGACAGCACCGTAAAGAAGATCCTCAAAAAACTGGAAGCTGACTGCGGCGCCGTCCTCAGAAGCTGATTGACTTTACCGAATGCCTGTCCCGGTGCATAGCCTGTGCCGGGACGGCAGAAAGAGGAATATAGGATGAAAACATATGAAATGACCATTGCAGGCGTGAAGCGCGCACTGCCCATCTGCCCGGTGAACGAGAATCTTTCTATCGGCGCGTTTGTCATTTTCGGCGATCCCGAACTGACTACCGCTGCGGCGGAAGCACTGCTTGCCCGTGCACCGGCTTACGATTATATTATTACTGCGGAGGCCAAAGGTATTCCGCTGGCACACGAAATGGCACGTCTTGCCGGCAATCAGAAATATTTCATTGCCCGCAAGAAGGCAAAACTGTATATGACCAGCGTGTTTGAGGTTACCGTGAATTCCATCACCACCGAGGGGGAACAGAAGCTGTACCTGGACGGCGCAGACGCGGCACTTATGAAAGGAAAGCGAATCCTCATCGTGGACGACGTAATCTCCACCGGTGAATCCCTGGCTGCGGTAGAAAAGCTGGTGCAGGCGGCTGGCGGCAATATCGTCGGCAAAATGGCAATCCTTGCCGAGGGCGATGCACAAAGCCGGGAGGATCTGATTTATCTGAATCCCCTGCCGCTGTTCCATCCCGACGGAACGGTAATGGAATCGTAAAGCACCCGCGCCTTGCAAAAAGAGCGGAAGATAAGAAAAAATACGAAAAATCCGTGAAAAGGTGTTGACAAGCCGCCTTGGTTGTGGTATACTATACGGGCAGTTGAAAAACGGCCTGTTAGTCAAGCGGCTAAGACGTCGCCCTCTCACGGCGAAGACGGGGGTTCGATTCCCCC
>JAZQDY010000005.1:0-2516 GCA_045547015.1 Eubacteriales bacterium
AACGCTGCCCCTAAAAGAGAGGAAGTACTGCTTTCTTCAGAGAGAAAAAACAGAGACGTCATAGCAATCAGCAGCGGAAATCTGCCGTTGCACGGAACGAAGCTGTTTGTCAGCATGGCGATAAGCCTCTCTCTCGGCGAATCGATAATGCGGCATCCCGAAACGCCCACGGCATTGCAGCCAAATCCCATGCACATAGTCAGTGCCTGCTTTCCGCACGTGCCGCATTTGTGAAAGCATCTGTCCAGATTATAAGCAATGCGGGGCAGATAGCCGACATCTTCAAGGATAGTGAACAGCGGAAAGAAGATTGCCATAGGGGGAAGCATAACGGAGATGACAAAGGCAAGGACACGGTATACGCCGAGTACCAGCATTTCCGTAAGAAACGAGGGTGTGCCTATGGCGGCAAGAGCGCGGCATAAAGGTTCCTCGAGGGAGGTGAAAAATGCGGAGAGCCATGCCGACGGATAGTTTGCCCCTTCGATAGTGATCCAGAAAATCAGAAGAAGGAGCAGAAGCATGACCGGATATGCCATCAGCTTTCCGGTCAGAATTTTGTCTATCTGCCGTTCACGCTGGCAGGCAGTTGTGTGCGTAATTGCTGTTTCGCGGTATAGGGATTCCGCGTGGGTAACGAGCGCGGTTACAATTTCGTCCGTGACGGAGGCGGGCGTATGGGCGGCGTGGAAGGCCGTAAGCACACGCTGCGTATCAGATGTGTCTGTGCCGGGATCAAGTGTGTTTGTGCTGTCCAGGAGCCGCAGAGCATGCCAGCGGGAGCACCCAAGCATATTTTGGAGTTCCGCTGCCGTATTTTCCGTTTCTTCTCCGTACACCACTCGATAGGCACAGCCTTTTGGCTGAGAAAATGCTGCGGCGTAAATAGCCGCTTTCAGTTTTTCTATGTCTGCTTTCCGCCTTGCGGTAATGCCAACCACAGGTACTCCCAGTTTGTCTGCAAGCAGATCCAGCCGCAGATGGATTTTTCGTTTTTTTGCTTCATCCATCAGATTGACGCAGACGAGCACTTTGGGTGTTACCTCAAGAATCTGCAGTACAAGATTCAAATTACGTTCCAGACAGGCAGCATCACAGACGACTATGGTAAGTGTTGGTTCTTCTTCTGTAATAAATCTGCGGGCGACTTCCTCTTCGGCGGAATGGGTCAGAAGGGAGTAGGTTCCCGGCAGATCCGCCACGGAAAATGTATGTTCGCCGTAAGCGAACGTGCCAACGGCGGTTCCCACTGTTTTTCCACTCCAGTTTCCCGTGTGCTGATGCATCCCTGTCAGTGCGTTGAATACGGTACTTTTTCCTACGTTTGGATTCCCTGCAAGCGCAACGGTGACTGCGTTCTCTGGGATGCTGTGCCGATTTTCTGCGGTTTCCCGAGCGGTGGTGCGTGTCACTCCCATTGCTTTTGCCTTTCCAGTAAGATGTTTTTTGCGTCGTCGCCGCGGAGAGCTATGACCGCGCCCCTTATATGGTAAGCGGCTGGATCTCCCAGCGGACTTACACCAACACAGCGGACGGGTGTCCCGCGGATCAGTCCAATATCCTGTATCCGCCTGCGGATGGGACCGCTCAGTGTGATAGCGCGCACCGTACCGCTTTCACCCGGGCGCAGTTGGTTCAGGGGGATTTTTTCATACGTGATAGATGCTGTACTCATAGAGAAAAACCTCCGTGCATATTTTGGTGATGGGAAACATTCTTTCCATTCACTACTATATGTCGGAGGTTGACGAATCGTGACAGACAGTACAGATTCGATAGGAGAATTCCGCACGTTAAACGGTTACAGAGAAGCGGAAGATAATAAGATTACGCCGTCTATGGAAGATTACCTGGAGATGATTGCCCGTTTGACGGCGGACGGAGAACCGGTCCGCGTAACGGCACTGGCACGTAAACTGCATGTAACGCCCTCGTCTGCTACTAAAATGATTGCTCATCTGGGCGAAACCGGATGTGTGTATGCGGAAAAATACGGATATGTGACGCTTACGGAGTACGGCAGGAATATGGGCGCATTTCTGATGCGCCGCCATGCGATCATTCATCGTTTTTTCTGCGTACTGAACGGAACGGAAAGCGAGCTTTCGCAGACGGAGAAGGTGGAGCATTTTATTGAGCCGCATACGCTTACGGCAATGGAGCAGGCGCTGAACCGGTACGATAGTAAAAAATAAGCCGCCCGGTATAGGGCGGTGTCCTTAAAACAGTTAAATCTCCGAATGATTAACTCCTGCGGGGATTTTCTTTTAGGATAGTCGTGCATAGCGGCGCAAGAATGTGCCCCTTGTACGGAACGAAGTGACGCAAAAACAGCCCAGACTTTCAAGTGTCCGGGCTGTCTGTCTCACAGAGCATACATGCAGGGATTGTCCCTGTATAGAAGTGCGCCATTAATAAACAGAAGAGTTAATGTTTTAGAGAATATGATCTGTAATGCAATCGTACCAATGAACGTAGGTTGTGCCATTTACGATAAGCCTGTCATTTTCAGGTAA
>JAZQDY010000006.1:0-3965 GCA_045547015.1 Eubacteriales bacterium
GGCCGTAATGAAGAGCGGCAACTACGCATATATTGGCAGAAAACAGAAGAAGAGAGACTTCAGAAGACTGTGGATCACCCGTATCTCCGCACAGGCGAAGGTTTGCGGCATGAACTACTCCACCTTCATGAACGGTCTCAAGAAGGCTGGCATTTCTCTGAACAGAAAGATGCTCGCAGAGATCGCTGTTTCCGATAAGGAAGCATTTGCGGCTCTCGCAGAGCAGGCTAAGGCTGCCCTTTGATTGATTAAAAACCCGGTTTAACCGGGTTTTTATGATACATGGTGAAAATCAGTATGCTGAGAATTTTGGATGTGATTCCGCGCGCTGAGGTGATTACTTCGCGCGCGAATCCGCTTGTCGTTTCCCTTGGTAAACTGTCCGAGGCCAAGCACCGTGCCGAGCAGGCCCTGTTTTTGGCTGAGGGTGTGAAGTTATCAAAAGAAGCAGCCGGTATGGCGGAGATACGGTATATTATCCTCAGAAGTGATGACGGAATGGCAGATGAGACAGTATTGTCCCTCGCGAATCGTGCACCGCTTTCTGCGCGAATTCTCGTGCTTCCGTCACAGGTGTTTGCAAAAATCTCTACGGAGAATGCCCCCCAGGGGATCATCACCGTTCTGGCACCTCTCGATGCACTGCATCGCAGAGACGGTGTTGTTTGTGACGAGCGGATTCGCTCCCTGCATGACAAACGTGTCCTCGCAGTGGATTCTGTCCAGGATCCCGGAAATCTGGGTACAATTGTCCGCACGGCTGCCGCCTTCGGATATAAGCGGATTCTGCTGGGCGGATGCGCTGATATTTATCATCCCAGAACGGTACGAGCCTCTATGGGCACATTGTTCCGTATGGAGATTGACGTATGCTCCTCTCTGGCGGACGCCCTTTCCGCACTGCAAATGGATGGTCACCGCATTTTGGCGGCGGCACTGGCGGATAACTCGCTGTGCCTTGGCAAGGATGCGCTTCGCCCGGACGATTGCATGGTGATCGGCAACGAAGGTCACGGCGTTTCTGCAGCGATTCTGGCGCTGTCAGACGGCATTGTCCGTATTCCTATGGCAGAGGGAACCGAGTCTCTCAATGCGGCCGGTGCGGCTGCCGTTTTGATGTGGGAATACTTTACTACGTTTGGCTGAGCCATTCGGAAAGGATAACGAGCGTATGACGAATGAACGTCTTGCATGGGTGTGGCTGTCTTTGGCATGCGGCGCGGGAAGCCGTATCCCCGTTGGCCTGCTTCACCATTTCGCCTCGGCGGAAAACATTCTGAAAGCCGATAAAAAGTCTTTGACGGAAGCACTTGGAGAATCGGGCAGATCGCATCTTGCCTCTCTGTGCAATAAAGATACTTCGGATGCGCTTGAAATTATCCGACGGTGCGAAGAAAACCATATACAGATTCTGACCCCTGCGGATTCTCAATATCCCCGTACACTTTGTCAGCTTCGGGATGCGCCTTGTGTGCTTTACGTGGTTGGAGAACTGCCGGATCTTGAGAAAAACTGCTGCTGTGCCGTAGTGGGTACCCGTACTATGTCCGATTACGGCAAGAAAATGGCGTACAATATCGGTCGCGGAATGGGTGCCGGCGGCGCTGTCCTCGTAAGCGGACTGGCCCTTGGTGTGGACGGTATGGCAATGGCGGGCGCTCTCAGTGCCGGCGGTGTCACCGTTGGCGTTCTTGGATGCGGCATTGATATTGTGTATCCTCCGGAGCATCGGGAGCTCTTTCAGCGTGTCATTGAAAACGGTGCCGTCATTACAGAATTCCCGCCCGGCACGCCGCCTGTGGGCCGTAATTTTCCTATCCGTAACCGCATTATCAGTGGTCTGTCTGATGCTGTAGTTGTGGTGGAGGGCGATCTGAAAAGTGGTTCGTTGATTACGGCGCGGCATGCACTGTACCAGGGACGTGAGCTGTACGCTGTTCCCGGAAGAATCGGGGATGCTGGCGCTTCAGGGCCGAATCTGCTCATCAAAACCGGTGCGCAGGCTATCACCGGCGCTGTCGATATTCTGAAGAACTATGAATTCGTATATCCGCATTCTATTCGCCTGCAGGCGGCAGATGCGGCTGTTTCCCATGCTTGTGGCGCAGATGATGCGTCAGATGTGGCTATACGAATGCATGTTTCTACACCGGACGGACAAAAATATTACGGCCAGGGTAATTATGGCGGCAGCCGCAAGACCGCGTCGTCCGGTTCTCAATCGAAATCAGCAAAAACAGCAAAAACGGAAAAGAAACCGAACACAAAAAAGATGCTGGCCCGTTTTGAGGAGCAAAATCCCGAACGAAAAATGATTCCGGCCAATCCGGTAGGCTTTGATCTCCTGGACGAAAGCGCCAAAAGCGTGTACGCCGCCATGCAGATGGATGTACCGTATCTGGCGGACAGCATACAGGTGAAAGGGCTTTCTATTCCAGACGTGCTCACCGCACTTACTTTGCTGGAACTTTGCGGGGCGGTGGAGTGCACCGCCGGCAGTCATTACGTGAAACGGAGTCTTACCGAATCCGTTTTGGACGACCCTGACAGAGGGTAAAACAAACAGAACATATCGGCGCATTGCGCCTTGCAATATCGAAGGGAGGATGCCTGCTTTCAGGCAACCGCTAAATGGCAAATCTTGTTATTATTGAGTCTCCCGGTAAAATATCCACCATAAAAAATGCACTTGGCTCCAATTATAAGGTGCTGGCATCCGTCGGTCACGTCCGTGATCTGCCCAAATCCTCTTTGGGTGTGGATATCGAAAACCATTTTGAACCCCATTATATTAACATCCGCGGTAAAGGGGATCTGATCCGCGAACTAAAAAAAGAGGCAAAAAACGCCCATTATGTCTATCTGGCAACGGACCCTGACCGGGAAGGTGAGGCGATTTCCTGGCATCTTGCCAACGCCCTTGCCATCCCGCCGGAAAAGATCCGCCGCGTGACCTTTAACGAAATTACCAAAACAGCTATCAAGGCCGGCATCAAGAATCCGCGGAATATCGACATGGATCTGGTGAATTCTCAGCAGGCTCGCCGCCTTCTGGATCGGATTGTGGGCTACAAACTCAGTCCGTTCCTCTGGAAGAAGGTAAAGAGCGGTCTTTCCGCCGGCCGCTGTCAGTCTGTTGCTGCTCGTATCGTGGTGGAACGGGAGAATGAAATCCGCGCCTTTGTTCCGAAGGAATACTGGACCGTGGATGCAGAACTGAAAAATGCCGAAGGAAAGAATTTTCTTGCCCATTTTTACGGCGATGCAAAGACCGGGGAGAAACGCGAGATTACAAGCGAAGCGGAGGCTATGGCTGTCCGCAAGGCTCTTGAAACAGCGGATTTCTGCGTGTCTTCATTGAAATTCGGGACGAAATCCCGCGCCCCTGCCGCTCCGTTTACCACTTCTACTATGCAGCAGGAAGCCTCCCGGAAACTGAATTTCCAGGCACAGCGCACTATGCGCGTAGCGCAGGAGTTGTACGAGGGTATTAACCTAGGGCAGGAATTCGGCGGCGTGCAGGGTCTTATTACCTATATGCGTACGGACTCCCTCCGCGTTTCAGCAGAAGCGCAGGACAGTGCCCGCGCATACATTACCGAAAAGTACGGAGAAAAGTACTGTCCCGACGCTCCTCGTGTGTATAAATCCAAAGCGAACGCACAGGATGCCCACGAGGCAATCCGTCCGGCGAATCTTTCCGTTCTGCCTGCCGCTGTGCGTAAGCATCTTTCTGCCGATCAGTATAAACTGTATAAACTGATCTGGGAACGCTTTGTGGCCAGCCAGATGGAAAATGCAGAGTTCGCAACCGTAAGTGCAGAAATCACCGCCGGTGCCTATCTGTATCACGCCGCCGGAAATACCATGAAATTCCCCGGATTTCTGGCTCTCTATGAAGAATCTACCGACGAGCCGCAGGATGCCGTTTCTACAAAGCTGCCTGCTCTCTCTGAGGGAGAGCA
>JAZQDY010000007.1:0-13406 GCA_045547015.1 Eubacteriales bacterium
ATCGATATGCTCGTGATAGTGGTTGGGAATCATCACCCGGGTAATCTTCTTCTCCCGAAGGAAGCGCAGGATGACGGGCATATCCCCTGGATTGCCGTCTGCCTTCTCCCAGCCCAGATTGCCGATAGCGGAGAAATCAGGAAAATGCAGCCGGAGAATATGATCCGCCGGAATACCCATACGGGCGTAGCAGTCCAGCGTTTCCCTCTCCCGCACCGCCTCAATCGTATCCTTTTCCGAAACCGTACTGTATCCGGCATCCCCCCGGCAGAAGATCATCACATACACGTCAGCCCCTGCGTCCTTTGCTGCCAACATAGCATATCCGGCACCGATAATGGCGTCGTCATCATGGGGACTCATGACAACCAGCGCTTCGTCCTTTCCGAAATCCGGGAACAGGGTTCCGATATCGTAATTTTTCTCTTTTTTATCTACGTCGTAGTATGTATATTTCATTTTTCTCCTCCTTTAATATCCGCTGCCTACAAGATGCTGCAGACGAATGGGCAGTTCATTCAGCACTTCCACCCGGCTGCCGTATTTGCCCAGCGTTTTCTCCACCAGCACATAGTCAAATTCGGGAATGATTACGCTGTTCCAGGTGCTTCCGAAGCCCCGGGCGGCAACGTCCAGCATGGTTACGATCTGATTGCCCATGGGCTCGTTGGAATTCAGTGTAATTGCCCCGTAAAACTCCTGACACTCCGTATAGCCAGCGTTATGGGTGCCGGTGTAGGGCTTCAGCATGGCAAGATCAATGGGCTTGCCGATGCGTCGGCTCACCTCTTCCCGGCGGCTTTCGAAATACTTCACCAGTGCCTCTTCCTGCAGGCGTGCCGGCAGATTGTTCTCTGCCACGCGGATAAACTCTGCAAGGCCGACCCGGTATGCATCCTCCACAAAGCTGAGCCAGTATTCCTGCGGCTCCGTCAGCTTGCCGCCCGCCTCGGTACAAACCACCGTACAGCGTTCGCAGGCGGTCAAACCGTCCATAGCAGGGCCGACGCCCAGATGAACGAATTCCCCGGCTTTGATTTCGTGATTCAGCGCCTTGCCCACCAGAGAACGGTTGTCCTCACCGCTGGTAACCATCACATCAATGCCCATTTCCTCCACGCCGAGTTCGGATGCGATAGCATAGCCCCACTGTGCCACCTGTGTCTGCAGCATACCCGGCTTCATAACGGCAAGCATACCTTCGATCATGTAATCGGCAACGATGGCAGCCTGCTTGGTGAGACGCATTTCGATATCAGATTTTTCGTATTTGATCTTGTAGTAAATCTCCTGTCCGTCCAGAAGGTTGCCTTTGCCCACGTAGTTTTCAAACCACTCATAAAGAGCCACCGGCATCACGGCACGGGGTGTAAGAAGCGCGATCCGCTGAGGCTTTTTCCCGCAGATCTCCTCTACCACGTCCTCCGGACGGTCCGCCTCCACGGGATATTCCTCATCCGCCAGTTTGAGCATTTCCACTCTTGCCACGCGGCATCCGCTTCGGGGCGAAAGCTGTTCCGCCACGTAGCAGCCTTCAAGTCCCGCCAGGATCGCAAATCCGTTTTTGCCGATAATGCCTGCCACCGGCTCTACGGAAATATTGGTATTGCCGCCAAGATACGGTACGTCGCCGTGATAATGTTCGTCGGAATAGACGATACCGGCATCAAAGCCAGCCGCTTTCAGGCCTGCATATACGGCATCCTGCCGCCGTTTGAACTCTGCCCTGTCCACTCGGAGCGTCTTGTCCATTTTGGGTGCTTTTGCCAGCACGTCTGCCACAATATTTGCCTGTTTGCTCCATTCCTTTACGTTTACCATATGTTCCTCCAAAAATCAGTTTTCTATTTATCCTGCCGTGCCTGCTTCCGGTATTCACCCGGCAGCACGCCCGTCTGTCTTTTAAATACTTTATAAAAGAATTTCATATCCTCAAAGCCGCAGGCGGCGGCAATTTCGGAAACGGTCCCGGACGTATCCGAAAGCCTCGCGCAAACCTGTTCCACGCGCACTTTCTGAATCATCTCGCTCATGGTCATGCCTGTCTGCGCACGAAAGATACGTCCCAGATAATCGGGATTCATATACACCTGATCTGCCAGTTCCCGAATGGATATAGGCGAAGCGTACCTTGTTTTGATATAGTCGGTGATATAACCCACTACCTGTCCGTTTTTTGCGCTTACGGTTTTCTGTGCCGAAGCATCCAGCGTCCGGAAAACGGTAACGATCAGCTGCATAAGATAGGCACGGACAATTTCAAGATACCCTTTTTTCTGCTCCTTGTACTCCCGGTACATCTTGTCGAAGAGTTCCCCCATTGTGGAAAAAGAACTGCCCGCAACGCTGATACAGGGGGTATACTCCTCCCTGCCGTTCAGAAGAGAATAAAACATAAACGAGTGATTCAGTGCCTCAAAGGTGTGGTATCCGGTTACCGAACTGTCAAAAAACTCGGGGGTGAATTTCAGATCGTAGGCAGCGAACGGCTCCGTCCCGTTCTCCTCCAAACGGAAAACGTGAGGCGTGTCCATGTTGATAATGAACAGATCCCCTCGCGCCGCCTTTGAGCGCTGTCCCTGTACTTCATGAATCGCTCTGCCGGAGATCACGTAAACAACCTCAATAAACTTATGTTTATGAGGCACGCCGATATAGTCGGGGTACTCGTCAGACATCTCTATATGAAAATTCTGCTTTGCCATGGGAAAATCCTGCTTTGTCAAAACGCTGATTCCATCCGCATCGGTCTTTTTCATGCGTTCTCTCCTCCTCCCGTTTTGCCTGTTATTTGTTATTTAACGTATTTCTCCACCATATTCTTCTGGAAACGGAGCAGAAATGCGGCTTCTGCATCCAGAGATTTTTCGCTCACATCGGAAAGCAGATTCCGCCATACGTAAATATCCCTGCCTACTTCACCGCCGGCCATAACGAACGGTTCGCACACGATCCGACCGGTGTAATTCACCTCACTGAGCGTCTGAAAAATCTCGTCCCAGGGGAGGTGTCCTCTGCCCGGAGCCGTGCGGTTATTCTCGCCGGTGTGGAAGCCCACAAGGTATTTTCCCGCAGTAAGAATCGCCTCACGGAAACTGAATTCTTCGATATTCATGTGATACGTATCGAGAAGGATGCCTACGTTTTTGCTGTCCAGCTCCTCCACGTACGATACGGCTTCTTCCGCCGTATTCAGCACTACGCCTTCAAAGCGGTTGACCGCTTCCACAGCGTAAGTAATGCCCAGCTCCTCCGCCATTTTGGAAAGCTCCTTCATAGAGCGCAGGCTGTTCTCACGCAGTTTTGATTTTTCAAAAGGACCATCCGGCACACCCCAGGCGGCATAGCTTACACCGGAGATGATCTTTCCATCCATCCGGTGTACTTTTCGCATGATATTCTTCAGATACGAAACGCCGCCCAGACGAACGCTTTCCTCCGGTGAGGAAATATCGTACTTTTTGTCAAGTCCCAGGCTGTAGGTCAGTTCAACACCGTATGCATCCGCCGCCGATTTGATCTCAGAAAGTCTTGCATCGGACATTTCAAGAAGGGGCTGTGCCTGAAATTCCAGAACGTCAAAGCCAATCTCTGCCGCCTTCTTGATATACCTCACGTGATCCGCGTTCCATTCGTTTTCCCAAAAATTCATGAAAATACCAAATTTGTTCATTTACACGTACTCCTTTCATACCCTCCGCTGTACGGAGAGATTCCTTCCCTTTTATTATAGGATACCGGGCAAAAAAATGCACTGGATTTTTCCTACCAAATTGCCCGTGCCGGCATGGTATATTCCGACTTTACACAATCGTATTATAGCATGCGGAAAAAATTTCACAATATTTTGTGATTTAGTCACTGCAAAAAGCAAAAAATATGGTATAATAATAAAAAAACAGAAAGCGATCCGTGCAATGCAGTTTTTTCTTATGTTTCTTGAAGGAATGATTACCTTTATCTCCCCCTGCCTTCTCCCCATGCTGCCCGTATACGTATCGTATTTTGCGGGCGGCGCAGAGCGAACGCCCGCAAAAACTCTCCGCAATGCGCTTGCTTTCGTCAGCGGATTTACGGTGATCTTCATCCTGATGGGTGCCCTCGCAGGAACAATCGGCGGCCTTCTCAGAGAATATCAGACGATCATCAACATCCTCACCGGTGCCGTAGTCGTTCTGTTCGGACTGCACTTTTTCGGTTTGTTCCGACTTTCCTTCTTCCGCGGCCCCAAGGCAAAATCGGCAGGCGGTGAGATGGGAGTATTCTCCGCCTTTCTGTTCGGCATCGTATTTTCCGTTGGATGGACGCCCTGTGTGGGCGCGTTTCTCGGCTCTGCCCTGATGATGGCTTCTCAGGAGGGAAAAGCGGGCATGGGAATTCTCCTTTTGCTCGTATACTCATTGGGGCTTGGCATTCCTTTCGTGCTGAGTGCCCTTCTGATTGAGAAACTGAAAGGTACCTTTTCCCTCATCAAGCGGCATTATTCCCTCATTAACCGCATAAGCGGCGCATTTCTCATTCTCGTTGGACTTGCCATGATGACAGGCATGTTCCAGAGACTGCTTTCCCTTATAAGTTAACTCCAGAAGGAGGACAACTATTTGAAAAACAAACTGAAACTCCTGATTGCTCTTCTGGCACTCGTCCTGCTCCTAACCGGCGCGTACTTTTTATATAACCGTCTCAGTGACGGATACAGCGGCGGTTTGATAGAAGAAGGAACCAAATTACCTGCGGAAACCGGCAGTTCTGTATCGGAGGACGGGGAAGAAAAGCAGGAACTGTTCTCTGCCCCGGATTTTTCCGTAACCGATATGGAGGGGAACACCGTACGGCTGACTGACATAATCGGCAAACCAATCGTCCTCAATTTCTGGGCAAGCTGGTGCCCGCCCTGCAAAGCGGAAATGCCCGATTTCAACGAAGCCTATGCAGAGTGGGGCGATACGGTGAAATTCATGATGGTAAACATGACCGACGGCGGACGGGAAACGGTAGAAACCGCCAAGGCTTTCATCGAAGAAGAGGGCTTCACCTTTCCCGTGTATTTCGACACGGCCTACGAGGCAGCCATCGCATACAGTGCCACTTCGCTGCCCGTCACCTATTTTATTGATGCGGACGGCTACCTCATCGCCCGGGCCATGGGCATGATTGACGCCGCCACTCTGGAAAAAGGCATCAGCCTCATTACCGGCGAATAAAAAAGGCGGCTTTGTGACAAAATCACAGAAACCGCCCGCTCAATCTGTTATACTATACCCATAATAAATAAAGAAAAGGAGACAACACGTATGTCTGTACTGAAAATCACAAAAGAGAATTTTGACGCCGTAAAAAACGGTGACAAGCCCGTCCTTCTGGACTTCTATGCCGACTGGTGCGGTCCCTGCCGCATGGTTTCCCCCATTGTGGATGCCATCGCGGAGGAGAGAGACGATATCGTCGTGGGCAAGATCAACGTGGACAACGATACGGAGCTTGCCGGTGCCTTTGAGGTATTCAGCATTCCCACACTGGTTGTGCTGAAGGGCGGCAAGGAAGTAAGCCGCCTGAGCGGTGCCGTTCCGAAAGAAAAGATCCTCGATCTGTTACCGGGTTAAATCGCGGAGCCGCTTTTTACTGAGAATACGGATTCCTTCACTGCGGGAGGAGGCAACGATGCCTTCTCCCGCAAAGTATTTCAGCATACGGGATACTACCTCACGGGCGGAGCCCATATATTTCGCGATCTGCTCATGGGTCAGCTTTACCGTATCCGTTCCGGTTTTGGAGATCTCATCCAGCAGAAAGATTGCCAGGCGCTTATCCATACTCATGAACAGAATCTGCTGCATAATCCACATTACGTCTGAAAAACGGCTGAGTGCCGTCTCCAGTGCGAATATTTTTGCCTCCGGCATCCGGTTCGCCAGCGCCTCGTAAGCACAGCCGCCCACCACTACGCAGTCACTGCTTTCCTCCGCATCAATAAACACGTCAAAGGTAATGCTTTGCAGTACACAGGAGGCGGATAGGATACACGTATCCCCGGGAAACAGACGGTACAGGGTGACCTCTTTTCCCTCATCAGAGAGAAGATACACCCGAAGGCTGCCGCTTTTCACCAGAATTACGCCGGTGCAGTCATTGCCGTCGTGTATGTTCGTTCCTTTTTCAAAATGAACCTGCTGAGAAGACCGGAGAAGATCTTCCTGATTCTCTCGGCTCATACTGTGCCAGAACGGAAAAGTTTTCTTAAACAATTCCCGAAATGTATCGTTTTCCATAACGTTCCTCCCAAATGCTTGACAAAACGAATCGGATATGGTAAAATAAGCGTACCGTTCAGAAGAACGGTGCGGAAACAGAAGTTTCCCTACCCCGGCTGAAATATCAATGATTATAAAATCGGTACTTGCAGGTATCATTATCCCAGAAGGGGTAGTGGTGCCTTTTTTGCATCAAAAGGAGATTTTCATGAACACCCACAACAAAATCCTCAGAATGATCCTCTCTGCCCTGTTTCTGGCGCTCACATACGTGATGCCTTTTCTCACCGGACAGATTCCGGAAATCGGCTCCATGCTCTGTCCCATGCACATTCCGGTTCTGCTTTGCGGATTTATCTGCGGCTGGCCTTGGGGGCTCACCGTCGGCTTTATTGCTCCCCTGCTCCGGTCGTTTCTAACCGGCGGGTTCCCGCCCATGTTTCCAACCGCAGTCTCTATGGCATTTGAACTTGCGGCATACGGCACGATGGCAGGACTTATGTATAAACTTCTTCCGAAGAAAAAGCTGTCTGTCTATCTGTCCCTGTTTTCTGCCATGCTCATAGGCAGAATCATCTGGGGCATCGCCATGTTTATCTGTGTAGGATCGCAGGGCGGCAGCTTTGGCTTTGCGTCTTTTCTCGCCGGTGCGTTTACCAACGCAATTCCGGGAATCGCCGTGCAGATTCTGCTCGTGCCCGTTTTGGTCATGATGCTGGAAAGGTACAGCATTTTCAAGAAATAATGCGGACTGCCGCGCAGGTTCGTCCCATTTTTCTATTATAGCACATTTTAAGCGCAAATGCTACATTTACAGAAATAAAATGCCATGCGTTATGCTGTGCAAAACAAGCCACAGCATATAACGATACGAAAATATCAAATTTCGAAAAAACTATTGCATTTTTTATAAAATTGTGATACAATACAGCCGCAAACAAAAAATACCTGTATAAAGGAGTTACATATGGCACGTTTTACTCTTCCCCGTGATCTGTACCATGGTAAAGGCGCACTGGAAGCGCTGAAAACCCTGAAGGGCACCCGCGCAATGGTTTGCGTAGGCGGCGGCTCTATGAAGAAGTTCGGTTTTCTGGATAAGGTTGTTGCCTATCTGAAGGAAGCCGGCATGGAAGTAGAACTGTTCGAAGGTATTGAACCAGATCCTTCTGTAGAAACCGTTATGAAGGGTGCTGAGGCTATGGCAAAATTCCAGCCGGACTGGATCGTTGCCATCGGCGGCGGCTCTCCCATTGACGCGGCAAAGGCAATGTGGATCAAGTATGAGTATCCGGAAATCACCTTTGAGGAAATGTGCGTGGTGTTCGGCATCCCCGAACTGCGCAAGAAGGCTCGCTTCTGCGCAATTCCCTCCACTTCCGGTACTGCTACCGAGGTTACTGCTTTCTCCGTTATCACCGACTACAAGAAAGGCATCAAGTATCCGCTGGCTGACTTTGAGATCACGCCCGATGTTGCAATCGTTGATCCCGAACTGGCAGAAACCATGCCGCAGAAACTGACCGCACATACCGGTATGGATGCTATGACCCATGCCGTTGAAGCGTACGTTTCCACCGCCAACAGCGAATTTACCGATCCGATGGCAATTTTCGCTATTAAAATGATCCAGAACGATCTGGTTGATTCTTATAACGGCGACATGACCAAGCGTGCCTCCATGCACAACGCACAGTGCCTTGCCGGCATGGCATTCTCCAACGCACTGCTCGGTATCGTACACTCCATGGCACACAAGACCGGTGCCGTTTTTGAAGATCTGGGCGCACACATCATCCACGGTGCCGCGAACGCTATGTACCTGCCCAAGGTTATCGCTTTCAATGCCAAAGATGAAACCGCCAAGAAGCGCTACGGTGAAATTGCCGATTACATGAACCTGGGCGGCGCAAACGATGACGAGAAGGTAGCAAAACTCATCGCATACCTCCGCGGCATGAACGACGCGCTCAATATTCCCCAGTGCATCAAGAACTACGGTCTGGACAGCCTGCCCTGCGAAAACGGCTTCGTTCCCGAGAATATCTTCCTCGAGAGACTTCCCGAGATCGCAAAGAACGCTGTGGCAGATGCCTGCACCGGCTCCAACCCCAGAAAGATTTCCGTAGAGGAAATGGAAAAACTGCTGAAGTGCTGCTACTACGACACCGAAGTGGATTTCTGACAACCGAATTACATAAAAAACGGAGACCGTCCGAGACAGTCTCCGTTTTCTTATTCACATCAGTTGCATTCTGCAACCAGCGGACCGGCCAGTTCCTTCAGATAGAAGAGTTTGCCGGGCAGCGTGGGCATAAAGGTGGAGGTTACGTTCATATCAGGACCGTAGTGAAGCGTGGTAAGGAAGCTCATTCCCTGCCAGCCCATTCCCCGTCCCAACGTACCGTCACAGCCGCCGATGATCGTATCCGCTTTGAGGAACAGACCGGGGCCAATAGTATTTGCACGGCAAGGAACCAGCGTTGTACGGCTCTTAAAGCTGGTCAATGCATTCTGCTCAATGGTAAGAGGATGGAGTTTGGCACCGATGCGATACGGTGCGGCTTTCCATTCTTCCACGGTTTTATAATCATCCGCAAACTGGGGCTCCCAGAAAGCGATGTGGCACATTCTGCCGATACCGAACACGAGAACCAGTTTTGCGCCTTCTGCCTTCAGTGCCGCAATCTTTTCGGGATAGGTGGGCAGGTTTTCCTTGGTAGCAAAATTACGCTGCGCTTCCGGCACGGTCTTGTTCAGCTTGTTGAACAGCGCCTCTCTCATGCTGTACTCAAAGGAAGCGGGGTTGTCGTTGGAAAGCGTGTTGCCCTCTGCGTCTGCCCACTCGTCCATGTTGAAAGTATACACGTGAGAACAGTCTACATCCCATTCGTTCAAAAAATAGGCCGCCCATTTGTACATACCCATAGGACCTACGGGCAGGATCATGGCAAGCTTTTCCCCGCGCTCACGGGCCGCCTTGATCTGCCGGGCGATTTCGTGGCCCATGAGGGTGTCAAATTCATAGATATTGTCGCACGCCACGGGAGTAAAATCCTTGTGCCAGAAATCCTCTCTTGCCACGCCCTTTTCACAGCACTCATCCATTTTTTTCAGGTCCCATCCTTTGGGATAAAAACCTTCCAGAAGGCTGCCTTTTACTGTAGATAAGAAGTCCATATCAAAAATCCTTTCTCATTGATAAGTATTCTTTATGCTTTGCCGGAGCTGCCGAACAGACGCATTTTCCCTGTTACGATCTGCTTTACAGCGTTCTTTGCATCGGGGAACATGATTTCGTGATTGGCGCTGGCGATGTACGCCTCTCTGGCCGCCACGCACATTTCCGTGCAAATATTAATTTTGCGAATACCGTTTTCAATGGTGTTCCGGAAATCTGTGTCAGAGAGTCCGGAGCCGCCGTGAAGTACAAGGGGTTTATCGGACACCGCGTAGATCTGTGCCAGTCTGCCGATATCCAGCACCGGCTCCGTCTTGTATTTGCCGTGCGCCGTGCCGATAGCTACGGCAAGAGCGTCGATCTCTGCTCTTTCAATGAAATCCGTCACCTGATCCACGCGGGTATACATTTCTTCGATACCGTCCTCTGTACCGCCTTCACCGCCGCCTACATGACCGAGCTCTGCCTCTACGCTTACGCCCTTCGCGTGTGCCATTTTAGCAACGGCAAAAGAGTTCTTAATGTTTTCCTCATACGGGAGTGCGCTTCCGTCGTACATAACGGAGGAAAAGCCCGCATCCACTGCCGCTTTAATCTTGTCGTAATCGGTGCCGTGGTCAAAATGGAGGCAAACGGGAACGGTGGCTTTTTGTGCAATGTAATTCATGACAAGTGCTGCATATTCAAAGGGGATGAGAGGCAGATGCACCTCTGCCACACCCAGAATCAAAGGGCTTCTCTCCTCCTCTGCCGCTTCAATAATGCCGCGTGCCATCTCCAGATTCAACATATTGAACAGGCCGACGCCGTATTTTCTTTCTTCCGCATCCCGCAGAATCTCTTCCAAAGTGACTAACATGTATGCTCCTCCTTGAATTTTAATGCTTCTTCATAACTTCTCATACCGGCGGTTGCCCCTGTGGCGGTGACGCACAGCGTCCCCGTTACATTGGCAAACTCACTGGCAAACAAAGCGTCCTCGCCTCTTGCCATCGCCGCAAGGAAGCCAGAACAGAAACTGTCGCCCGCCCCCGTGGTGTCCACCACGCGGACACCGTCGATGGTAGGAAACATCTTTCCTGTCTTCCATTCCTTCAAGCGCAGATAACTGCCCTTCTTGCCCATTTTGATGACAATATTGGATGCGCCCCGCTTTGTGAGCACGTCCGCAATTTCATCCGGGTCAGTGACACCGGCGATCTGCACCGCTTCGTCGATGCTGGGCATAAAGTAATCGATATACGGAAGAGACATATCAAGGATATCCCCCCATCTTCCTTTTGCATCCCAGCACACATCAAGGAAGGTGGTTTTCCCCATTTCCTTGCATTTCTTCAGAAATTTCTTGGTTTCTTCCCCGTCGAACCGGTCAAGCAGAAATGTTCCGGTAACAAACACCAGATCCGCCTCCGCAATCACGTCAAAATCCACGTCGTCGATCCCGAACGTACCGTTGGTTCCCACGCAGTGAAAGAACGACCTCTCGCCGCTCTCGTCGATCATCAGAACCGATGCCGACGTCTGCACATTCCCGTCCGTTTTCAGACCGCGGGTATCCACGCCCGCCTCACGGAGACGCTCCCGCAGATACGTACCAAACATATCCGAGCCTACTTTACCGATAATACTGGACTCTGTGCCAAGTTTGGCAAGATTGATGGCCGCCGTCATAGCGTTTCCGCCGTTGTGCAACGTGATGCCGTCCACCCGTTTCAGCACGCCGTGTCCGGGATATCCGTCCACACGCTCCACGATCACGTCAGCAACAAGAATGCCTACGCACGCAACTTTTTTCACGGCAGAAGTCTCCTCGTTACCATTCTCGGCCACACCGGCTCCTGACGGAATGCCTCCGCATACTGCACGCCGCACTGCAGACCGCGGAACCGGGAGCACGTCTCCACAAATTCCGAAAAATCAATATGATCGTGATCCAGCATCCACTTCAGTTGGCTTTCGTGGCAGGCAAGCATTTTCAGTTTCAGATCAATCTCGTCGCTGATATCCACGTATTCCGTAGGATCAAAATGGACGCCGGCCAGATGATCCATATAATACAGCGGTACCACAGCGGCTTTCCCTGCCGGTCCGTACTGGGGGACACTGGCAACAAACGAAGCGTCAAAAACCAGTTTTGACACTTCTCTGTGGTCACACATATAATCCGTGGGACTGTGAGTGATAATGAAATCCGGCTGCGTTTTGATAATCAGCTCTGCGATCTTATCCCGCTGCTCCACGGAAGCACCGTTCGGCAGAAGATCCCCGATATCCATGGTAACAACTTCAACGCCTGCCATTGCACCGGCGCGCCGCGCTTCCTCCGCACGCATCCGGCGAAGTTCATCCGGTTTAATGATCTCGTGGCCCATGTTTCCGTTGGCCACGTGACATGCCGTCACCTTGTCCCCCCGCTTTACACATTTGGCAAGAGTACCCGAACAGGCAATCTCTATATCGTCGGGATGGCACCCGATAGCAAGCACGTTCATCTTTGTTAATTCCTCCGTTTCACAAAACATACTTTTTCACACCGCGAAGAAATCCCGTATGGGAATACATCGCGATTATTGATTTTTTATCAAGTATATGATACAATATTACCGTGATTTTGTATTTAACAAACGGTATGCTCAATTTATCATTTATTCCGATCCCCTCAAAAAGGAGGCCTCCATGGAATTTGAACTGCACCGCGTACAGCGTGAGATTGTCATAGACGGTTTTAACAGTATATACTATTTTGAGTTCGGCAAAGATTTCTCCCATCCGCCGGAACGGCATGATTTCTGGGAACTGGTCTACGTGGACTCCGGAAAAGTAAACGCCCTCTCCGCCGGCAAAGCACATACGCTTTCCCAGGGCGACATTATTTTCCACCGCCCACTGGAAATGCATGCCCACGTCTCCAACCGGAAAGATCCCAACTGTATGCTGGTGGTTTCCTTTACTACGGAAAGCGAAGCCATGCATTTCTTTCACGGAAAAATCTTTACGGCAGGCAAGACGGAAAAAACACTTCTTTCTCTGTTTACTGCAGAAGCAAAGCGCGCGCTCGGAGAAATCCCCAGCGATTACAAAAACCGCAATCCGCTTGATTTTTCGGGAGCGGAAGAAGGATCCTTCCAGCTTCTGGAATGTTATCTGACAGAATTTCTGCTGACGCTCCGCAGACGCGCCGCCGGCAATGCGGACGCGGTAAAAAAGAGCGAAACATCCCGGGAGCTGACGGACAGTGCCACCGTCCGGCTGATTATGTCCTATCTCAGCGAAAACCTGTATACCCGGCTGACGCTGGCAGATGTTTGTACCCGTTTTTACATAGGAAAATCCCAGCTGTGCAAGCTCTTCGGAGAGTATACCGGTACGGGCCCCATGGAATATTACCATAGACTGAAGACAGCCGAAGCGAAACGGCTTCTTCTGTCCGGCGAGTATTCCGTGACGCGAGTAGCCGACGCTCTCGGATACTCCTCCATACATAATTTCTCCCGGGCGTTCAAGGCGGCCGTGGGGATTTCACCCACGGAATATATGCGAAAAATCTCACACTGAAAAATACAGCGTGCATAAAAAACCTCCTAAGAGAGATACTATCGGAAAGCCGATAAAGGAGGTAGAATGTAATCATGTTCAAGCACGAAAAAATGTTGTTTCATCCCGTGGAGGTGGAAAAGCCCAATCCCCAGTACGCCGTACTTCTGCAGGAGCAGCTGGGCGGCGGGAACGGAGAGCTGAAAGCCGCCATGCAGTATATGTCCCAGAGCTTCCGTGTCAAGGATCCCGAGATCAAGGATCTCTTTCTTGATATTGCCGCCGAGGAGCTCTCTCATATGGAAATGGTGGCGCAGACAATCTGTCTTTTAAACGGTCACGATGTGGATGCCGCGAAGGTACAGGCGGGCGAAGTGCAGACCCACGTCCTGCTCGGACTGAATCCCGGACTTATCAACGCCTCCGGCTATTCCTGGACG
>JAZQDY010000008.1:0-6699 GCA_045547015.1 Eubacteriales bacterium
CCGCACGGGAACCCACGGTGCCGGTGGCGACTGCCCCGGTGACCACCGCCCCGGTCACCACCGCACCGGTCACCACCGCACGGGAACCCACCGTGCCGGTCACGACTGCACCGGTGCCGGCAGAAACCGACGCCCCGTCCATTGAAGTGGATGAGGCGGGATGCACCTTTGTAAACGGGATTCTGATCGCCAACAAAACCTACGCTTTGCCCAAGGAATTCGCCCCGGGAATTGACGAAGAAGCGTACGAGCATCTCTCGGATATGTTCACGGATGCGAAAGCCGCCGGCTACACACTCCGGGTAGCCTCCAGCTACCGAAGCTTTGTGGATCAGTACATTATCTACAACGATTACGTAAAGCGGGACGGGCAGGCGGCGGCGGATCGGTACTCCGCCCGTCCGGGACACTCGGAGCATCAGTCGGGGCTTGCCTTTGATCTGAAATGCCCCACCTACGATGGGCTGACCACCGCGTTCGCCGATATGCCAGAGGGAATCTGGGTGGCGGAAAACTGCCACAAATACGGATTCATCATCCGTTATCCCAAGGATAAGGAAGAAATCACGGGATACATGTACGAGCCGTGGCACGTACGGTATCTGGGCGTGGACACGGCGGCGGCCGTTGTGGAAAGCGGACTTTGCCTGGAGGAATATCTGGGAATCACGTCGAAGTATGAGGAATGAGTGGATACAGCGGGGAAAACCCTTTTGCAAAAGGTTTTTCCCCGCACCCCTTTCCGAAAAACTTTATACTATTATACAAACAGGCACAGCGGTATTTCCGCTGTGCCTGTTTTTTTATTTGCCCATTACGGTGAGCACTCTGTTTTTGATGTCCTTCATGCCCTGAATGGTGGGATGACCGCTTCGTTTATCGATTACGTCAAACGTCACCGGGGTGATGCGGTATTTTCCGCACGCTTTTTCCATACAGGATACGATTTCGGGTTTGAGTTCATTATTCATAAGGCAGTAGATCTTCGCCTGGGGCAAGGTTTCCCGGAGCAGATGCAAAAAGCAGTTCACGGCAGGGAGCACGGTATACAAATCGCTCTCCTGAAAATCCGCTTCTTTGCTCTCGCCCAGCGGCGCGTCGCACCAGCTGTCGTTGGTGCCGCCGAACACGAACACGGTATCTATTTTGTTTTTGGCAAAAAAGCCGTCGGCGATCAGTTTCCGCAGCCGATATATAAAGGACGAGGTGGCAGAGTTGTCCCTGCCGTCCCAGCCGGTATAGCCGATGGTGGAGCCGGACCAGCTGTTGTTCTGCACCAGGTGGAGATCCGCCTCCGTAATCACCTGATGCCACCAGGTTTGCTCCACCTTGGTAACGTCCGTTTCCGGGCGGGGCGTTTCGGAATAATAGGCCGCGTACCCCTCGGGGATGTATTTTGCAAAGGTAGAATAGCTGTCGCCGAAAATAATAACGTTTTCTTTCATGGTATTTGTCTCCGTCGGAAATTATACTTTATCGAAATCGCAGAGCAGCTTCTGGAACGCGCGGACGCTCGTGAGGAACGGCACGTCCGGCTGCCCCTCCAGGGAGAACACGCCTTTATAGTTCACTTTTTTCAGCTGATCCAGAATGGGGGCAAAATCTATATCGCCCTCTCCTGCCTGTACCTCCTTCAGATACGTGCCCTTCTCCGTCTGAAAGCACACGCCGTCCTCCGGCGTTTGCAGGCGGAGGATATCCTTTATATGGACGTGGTACACGTCGCCGGCGAATTCTTTCAGGATAGGCAGAAGCTCCTCGTCCACGTACAGGGGATTGCCCACGTCGGCACAAATGCCTGCGTTATCCGTCCGTGCACGGATGGCGCGGTAAACGGTACGGAAGCCGTGATAGCCGTTGAAATACGCGCCCTGGGGCTCGTACAGACAGCGCACGCCCAGGCTTTTCGCATATTCTGCGGTACGGACCGCAAAATCCGTTATGGGGGCGAGCACCTCATCATAGGAGGGGGCATCCGCCGGGCGGGGCATTTCCAGAATCAGCGTATGATGAACGAAAGGGGAGCCGGCGGCGGCGGCACGGCGGATATGCTCCCGGAGCATTTCCTCCTTCGTACCGTCATCCCCGAAAAACGTACCGCCCACGGAATAGCACGCCATAAAAAGTCCGTGGGATGCAAGGAGTGCCCGCACCTCCTCTGCTTCCTTTACGGAATCGATCACACCTGTTACGGGATGCTTCACGCTGGTGAGAAATTCCACGTGGGTGAATCCGTTTTCCTTTGCAAACCGTGCCGTTTTCTCCCAACCGTCCTTTTTCACAAAATCGGCAAGGCAGGCGTACAATGCATATTTCATATCGTTTCTATCCTCACTGATTTACTGAAAATCCACGGATACTTCCGTAACTCTCGGCGTGCCGGCGCCGCAGTAGGCAAACAGCTCCAGCCGGTACTGAACGAATCCGGTCAGGTTCATGGCGGTAAGATCCGCGCCGCTTTCAAAGTTTTCCGACCATTCTGCCGTTTCCAGCGCCTCTTTTGTATCCGCCCAACGGAAGGCGATCTTCACATAGGTCTTGACGCCGTTTTCGGCGATCCAGGAAGCCTTTACGGCTTTTTTGTCCCCCGCCTCGTACGCTTCGGAATAGTAGTACTCGCTGTTTGAGCGGTCCATCAGATTGCCGATATCCACGGAACACATACCGTGGGGACCCCGGCAGGGGAGCTCCGTATAGCGTTCCTCGCTGATGCCGTCGGGACCGCCCCAGAACACGTAGGAAGAATTGACGTGGTTGCCGTACGCCTTATGAGACGCCACGGCCAGATCGATGTATCCGTCCCCGTTGAAGTCGCCTGCCAGGCATCCGCAGCCGGAATGGTTGAAGATGTTCTTGAAATTGCCCTCGTGGAACATCCGGTCCGGGGTCTGAAAATACATTTTGGAATCAATATCGCGGCAGCGGCCGTTGTTGTACGCCGTACCGTAGATGTCAAGCAAACCGTCTCCGTTGAAGTCGTGGATGGTAAGTGCGTTGCAGCAGGAGGTGGGCAGTTGGGTCTTGCGGTGCTCCTGATAGCCGTCGGGTCCGCCCCAATAGACCACGAACTTGCCGTACTCATTGGGGATAGTATGAGCTCTTGACAGATGACAGGAGCACACAAGATCCAAATAGCCGTCCCCGTCCAGATCGGCGGCGTTGGCGGCGGAGATGCCGTCGGTGGCGATCAGCTGATAATTTTCGCTGTCGAATCCGTCGGGACCGCCCCAGAAGATATAGGAGCGCTTGCCCACGATCTGGGAGACGAACAGATCCAGATACCCGTCCCCGTTGAAATCAGCGGCAAACATCCAGCGGATCTGCCCGTATTCGCTGCGGAGATCTCCCGTCAGCTCGCGGGATTTCTGCTCGTGGGTGGCGTGGGAATAAGGAGCCTTTGCGTATTTTTCCAGATATTCTTCTTTATCGGGACCCATAACCAGCATTTTCGTTGGATGCTCGAAATCGTAGCCGTCAGGACCGCCCTCGAAAATCTTTACGTCCCGGTTGCCGAGACCGCCGCAGACGATGTCCAGATAGCCGCTTTTTCTGAAGTCTCCTACCGCCATACCGTGAGGCATTTCCGCACACAGGATACGGGTGAAGTTTTTCGCCGGATCAAAGCCGTTTTCATCCTGCCAGTAGAGAGAAAGGCCTTTCGTCAGATAGCCGGCGTTTTCCGCACAGCCTGCCACCAGCACGTCCGCACGGCCGTCGTCGTTGAAGTCCGCCATAATGGTATCCACACCGGCGGCAGTGGGGAATTCCAGGCGCCGCTCCGGCTGATAGCCGTCCGGTCCGCCCAAAAAGACGTACGCTTCCTCCAGGCCCAGCTTCTTTTCGCCCTCGTGGTTCAGCACTACCAGCTGATAGCGGCCGTCCGTATAGGTTTTGCCGGTAAACACCCTGGAGGGTTCGCTTGCGGGAATCGTCCATTCCTTTGTGAAGGTGCCGTCGGGATTACAGGTATACACGGCGGCGTCCACGTCAAACTTATCCATTTCGCAGGAGCGTCCCACGAACAGGCGGTTTTTCAAATCCTTGCCGAAAGGGCCTACGGACAGAACCCGGGGACACTGCAGCGGCAGTTTACCCGCTTTATCGATGGCATAGTTCTCTTTTTCCCACAAGATGATGGCGTCGTCCACGTTTTCAAAATCGGTGGCAACGGCGATGATGATATCGTGGCTGCCGTCGCCTCTGAGATCCCCGGCCGTGGCAAAGGACGGGCCGTATCCGAAGAAATAGGCGTCGTATTTATGCTCCTTCTCCGTGGGCTTTTTGCATTCCACACGGAACTCCTCGTGAGGCTTTCGGTCTTTGCCGAAGCTCTCAAACACGGCGTAGTTATCCTCTACACGGAAGGTAACCGTTTTATCCCGAAGGGTCAGCACGTTGCACCGCCAGGTGAGCCAGCGGAGAAATTTCCGGCCGGCGGAGGTGGAGCTGCCGCGGCTGTCCTCGGCGGAATCGCTCTGCTTTCCGAATACGGTCATATTTTCGGCGGAAAGTCCCTCGGGACCGCCCCACAAAACGGCCACGTCGCCGGTTTTCGGGCGGATGATAAACAGATCGTCGTAGCCGTCCCCATCCAGATCGCCCGCGGAAAGCGAAATCGCGGCAACGGCAATCTCCGTAAAGGCAGACGCCTCGATGCCGTATCCGTCCTGATAGAACACGCGGAGTTTATCGCCGCTGTTGAAGGCGATGGCCTTTTTGCCCGATCCGTTGAAATCGCCCACGGCTACGCCGGTGGAGTTGGGCACACGCAGTTCCATCTTATATTTCTCCGAAAGACCGATCTCACTGCCGAAATAGATGATGGCAGAAATATCCGTATGTACGCCGTTATGCTGGCAGGCAACGATCAGATCGTCCACGCCCCGGCCGTACAGATCGGCAAAAACCGCATCAAAGGAGCCGTTGGTGGGAAGTTCCAGCGGTTTTTCCTGTCCCATCTCATCATACACGTGAATGAACGGTTTTTCGTTCATGGAATGGCTGTTTGTAATGGGAATATCCGGATAACCGTCGCCGTTTACGTCAAAGTTAAAAATTCTCTGCAGAGTACCCTTTGCCGACACGTACAGATTCTGTCCGCCGTTGCCGAAGGTGCCCTTTCTGAAATCCGCAAATCCTTTTTTTGTCCAGGTCATATTAACCTCTCTCCTTTTTCATCAGCCGCCCCAGGCCTGGTAGTATCTGCCCATGCGGATATCCCCGTACCGCAGGATCTTGTAGCGGGTAAACAGGCGCTGATCCGGATCGATATCGGGAAGTTCTTCCTTGTGTCCCAGTTTTCCGATAAGCCGCCAGTTGTTTTTGCAGACCACTCTGCCGTACGTATCCCAGAGAGCAAAGCGCTCCGCACCCAGTCCGTACAGCCGAAGGGCACACTTTTTGAAATCTGCGTTGGGCATAAACCGGGGCATGATTTCGAAATACAGCTTCACGCCGTATTTTTTCTCCAGTTCCACCCACTGGGGAACGGATTCTTCCGGATTTTCAAACAGGAGTTTCTGGTCGGTATAGGCACGGCGGAAGTTGGTCGCCGGTCCGTGCACGTACTCGTTGTATTTTTCCATATTGATGCGCGGCTCGCCCGTTTCTTCGTCCTCCACCAGAACGCCTTCCGCCGTGTACAGTTCCTCAACGGCCTGGGGGAACACGATGATATCCTCCGCCAGGCCCCGTTTTGCCAGCTCCTCCGGATCGATGCCGGCATTTTTCGTATACCGGATCGTATCCATAGCACGAAGCTGTATACGGATCTTTCCTTTGCCGTAGGCTTTATCCAACGCTTCTCTCACTTCGGCAAAAAATTCCGTCATGATCTCACAGTGGAGCTTATTCAGCCGGGGATTCTCAAGGGGCAGATTCCGGGGATCTTCTCCGTACAGTGCCATGTACCGATCAATCACCGGCTGCTCAAAGAGAACGTATGGGATGCCGCGGTGGGCGATGAGCGTTACGGCGTCACAGCCGGAGCGTGCCATATTGACGATGGTATCGATCATGAATTTTCGTGTTTCGGGGAATGCGTAGGACATGGCGGAAATTTCATCGCCGTTCCGGTCGATGCAGTGAAGTTCGGGATGATCCCGGAAGAAATCGCAGTCGAAATAGCACTGGTCGTAGGGATAGCCCATTCCCCAGGCTCCCATGCGGATGGAAACGCTCATTTTCAGACCGATTTCGTGTCCCAGCTTTACGCACTCGGAGAGCACTTTATCGTAATCGAATTTTGCCAGCTGCTTCTGTACCTGGCGGTCGCCCTCCCGCACAAATCCGTAATCATCCGGATCGCAGGGACATTTGCCGCTGGCAAACACGCGGATCTCTTCCAGAGACAGCCACTCCACGTCGGAATCCTTAAAGGGAAGCACCAGAGATTTCCAGTCGTCGTAATCCTCTACCGTGTTGCAGTACACACGGTTATGCATATCGTCGGTGGCGTAGAGCCGTTTCGTATCGGTGCGGCTCGCTTCATATTTATAGAGAGCCACTTCCTCCTCGCTCATGGGCACAAAACGCAGACCGGCAATGGCCGTACTGGAACCGAATCTGCTTTTTCTTCTGGTAATCGTCAGGGACTGCCCGGTCATATCGGCACAGCGCCAGAGGTCGTCTACTATGCTCTTATCGCCTGTGGGCGGCGGCAGATAATCGGTAAACGCCGCATCGGACGTAAGCTTCAGA
>JAZQDY010000009.1:0-8910 GCA_045547015.1 Eubacteriales bacterium
CTCGCTGCTGAGGTTGGACTCTTTGACCGTGTACACGGTTCCGGCATGTTCACCCGCGGTCAGACTCAGGTCATGACCTTGGCAACCCTGGGCTCTCCCACGGATGCTCAGATGATCGACGGTATCTTTGAGGATACCGAGAAGCGCTACATGCACCACTACAACATGCCCGGCTACTCTACCGGTGAGGCGAAATCCTCCCGCAGCCCCGGACGCCGCGAAATCGGTCACGGCGCGCTGGCTGAGCGTTCCCTTGTTCCCGTTCTTCCCTCCATGGAAGAGTTCCCCTACACCATCCGCCTCGTTTCCGAGGTAATCAGTTCCAACGGCTCTACCTCCCAGGCTTCCGTCTGCGGTTCTACCCTGGCACTGATGGATGCCGGTGTACCGATCAAGGCCCCCGTTGCCGGTATTTCCTGCGGTCTTATCACCGAGGGTGAGCGCTGGATGACCATGATCGATATCCAGGGTCTTGAGGACTTCTACGGTGACATGGACTTTAAGGTTGCCGGTACCCACAAGGGTATCACCTCCATCCAGATGGACCTGAAGATCGACGGACTGACCCCCGAGATCATCAAAGAGGCACTGGCCGTTACCCACAAGGGCCGCGACTACATCATCGACGAAATCATTCTGAAGGCTATTCCCGCACCTCGTGCAGAGGTTTCCGAGTACGCCCCCAAGATGATAACCATGAAGATCGCCGTAGAGAAGATCGGCGAGGTAATCGGTCCCAAGGGTAAGACCATCCAGAAGATCGTTGCCGATACCGGCGCCAAGATCGACGTAGAGGACGATGGCAGCATCTTCATCTCCGGCGTCAGCCAGAAGGGCATCGAGGCCGCCCGCGACATCATCGCCGGCATCGTATTTGAGCCGGAAGTGGGCGCCATCTACACCGGCCGCGTAACTCGGATCATCCCCATCGGTGCATTCGTTGAATTTGCACCGGGCAAGGAAGGTATGGTACACATCTCCAAGCTGGATACCGCCCGCACCGAGAAAGTAGAAGACGTCTGCAATGTTGGCGACGAAATCCGCGTGAAATATCTGGGCACGGACGAAAAGGGCCGTATGAATCTCTCCAGAAGAGACGCACTGTAATAGTATCACCGAATCGCTTCGAGGGAGAGGACAAACCTCTCCCTCCTCTTATTCTATCGAAAACGGAGGATTTTTGTCACTATGCCGCCAAAAACAAACCGTAACGACGTATACACAGATACCTACAGCATGCAGAGAGTCAAAAATAACGCCCGCTACCGCCGATCTGCTTCCATCACCGGAGCGCTCGTCTGTGTTATCCTCTTTCTCTCCGTTATCCTCGTTTCTCTGTTCTTCATCTCCCGGAATGATCCCCCGCCGGCGGACACGTCCGCCATTTTATCGGGCACAGAAAGCGGCGCCGTTACCTATCCGTATGAAACGATCCCTCCCGTTACAACAGAAAACACAGCAATTTTGGAATCGCAGGATCTGGCCTTCATCGGTCCTGCCGCAATTCTGACCGAGCCGGAATCGGTGACTGTATCCGTCGACAACACGGGCATCACCCGGGGCAATCTGATTCTTATCAATAAAGACCATCCTTATTCCTTTGATCTGCCTACCAAACAAACCCTCTTCTATGGAAACAAATCCCCCGCTTACATACTGAGCGGCTCTTCCCTCTCCATCGACAAGGATCTGTTTCCCCTGTTCGATCAGATGCTGGTGGACTTCAGTACCGCCACCGGCTGCAAAGATGTGCTCATCACCAGCGGCTACCGTACTATGGAAGACCAAAAAGCCATTATGGCATCCCGCATCGCCTCCATGGGAGAGGAAAAAGCCCGTCTTTACGTGGCGGAACCGGGCACCAGTGAGCATCACAGCGGTCTTGCCATTGATATGTGCATATTCTCCGACGGAAAGCAGTATTACTTCCCTGAGCATGAAGCCGGCGCGTGGATTATTGAAAATGCGCCCAGCTATGGCTTCATTCTCCGGTACACGGAAGAAATGCAGGAGCTGACAGGCTGTGCCTCCGAGCCCTGGCATTATCGCTACATCGGCACGCCTCACGCCCAGCTTATTACCGATCTTGGACTTTGCTACGAGCAGTATATGGAATACATCCACGGCTTCACCTGGAAAGGGGAACGGCTCTTCGTGGCAGAAGACGGCACCACCAACCGGGGTTCCGGATTCACTCTGCCCGACAGCGGATATATGATCTACTCCGTGCCGGCAAGCACCGAATCGGCTATGACGGAGATTCCCCTGCCGCCCGGTTATGAAAATTACGAAATCTCCGGCGACAACGATATCGGTTTTATCGTGACCGTTTCCCTGTCCCGCTGAGACGCGCCGAAAAATATTGCGAGAACATTCAAGCAATTTTTTCTGCCTCTTCAAAAAACCATCACATTCCTGCGGTATACTATGACCGTAAGTGATTTGTGGTGGTTTTTTCACCATGTAAAGGAGCAAAAATATGAATAACGATCTTTACACCAATAACAACAATACCGAAAACAACGAATCAGATAAAGAGCAGAAAATAACAGAAGAACCGGCAGAAAGCACCGCGGAGAATAAGAATCTCTCTACCGATTCGACCACCGCTGCTCCGGACGGCGAGCTCAGCGCGGAAACAGAACCGCTGGCCGAGGCGCCTGCAGAAATTCCTGTCCCCGCCGCTGAGCCGGAAATTCCTGCGCCCACACCCACACCTGACCCCTCTGCTGCCCCCCAGCAGCCCGTTACCAATTCCCATATGTATACTTCTTTCAATCCTGCACCGTCGCCGCAGCCTGCCGCACCGACACCGAAAAAGTCGGCAAAAAAGAACCGCGGTGTTTCCCGCGGCACGTTAGCAGTAGCGTGCGTATGCACTCTGCTTCTTTCCTGTGCATCCGGTTTTGTCGGTGCGTATCTGGCAACCGGCGGCATGAGCACCGCCTCCGTACCGCCGTCTTCCTCTGATCCGGTGGTGATCTATCAGTCCGCCGCCGCTCCCGCAGAAGGCATGTCCTCCGCCGGCGGCACGTCCTCTTACTACAATGTAGCCAATCTGGTGCATGCTTCTGTAGTAGAGATCACAACAGAGCATCTGGTAAACTCTTATTTCCAGTACGTAACTCAAGGTGCCGGTTCCGGTATCATTCTTTCTACCGATGGCTACATCCTTACAAACAATCACGTTATTGCCGATACGGAAAATAATAATGCGCTGGCAAACACCATCACCGTCCGCATGATCGACGGCACGGAATACACCGCATCCATTGTGGGCACGGACGCTGATTCGGACATTGCCATTCTGAAGGTGGATGCAACGGATCTCCCCGCCGTTATCACCGGCAACAGCGACAACCTGGCTGTAGGCGAGGAAGTAGTCGCCGTAGGCAATCCGCTGGGTGAATTGGGCGGCACGGTTACCAACGGTATCATAAGCGCCCTGGATCGTGAAATCAACGTAGACGGTACCACCATGAATCTTCTGCAGACGAATACCGCCATCAACCCCGGTAACTCCGGCGGCGGTCTGTTCAATATGTCCGGTGAGCTGATCGGCGTAGTCAATGCCAAATCCTCCGGTACCGGCATTGAAGGTTTGGGATTTGCTATTCCCGTAAACGAAGCCATGAACGTGGCAGAACAGCTGATAAGCCAGGGATACGTAAGCGGCAAGCCGTATCTGGGCATTTCCATGTATGATGTAACCAGCTTCCAGCAGGCACTGTATTATAACCTGAGAAATCTGGGTGTGTATATTGTTGGCCTGGAAGAAGGACTGAACGACACCGTATTCCAGACCGGTGACCGCATTATCGCTGTAGAAGATCAGGAAATCTCTACCTCGGACGATGTAGCGGCTATCATAAAGGCATACGAAGTAGGTGAAAAAATCAAATTTACCATCTACCGCGGAGGAAAGCTGATGGATGTGGAAGCTACCTGTTATGAATGGGTTCCGGAAACCTCCCAAAATGTCCAGTTTGATGAATAAGAAAGGCAGGGGCTGTTGCATTTACATGCGGCAGCCCCCCATTTTTTGCACAAAAGGAGCAGAAATGTCCGCTTCTGCGGACAAGAAAATGCAAGTGGAGGTGCTATGCACGAGGGATGCTATTGACATTCTTCGACAAAACTGCTATCATTAATCCATATTTATTTTGTGAGGCAGCACGATGGACATGCTTTGGCGGCGCAAAAGCGCGCTCTTTACCCTTTTGTTTGTTTATACAGGATTTGTGTCCCCGTTTCTGTCTGTAAAATTTTGTCTTACCGCCGCACTTGCGGCCGTTGTTCTCTTTGCCGTTTCTTTTGTTCCGCCGCTGCAAAAGGAGATTCGCTGCCGCGTTTCTCTCCATCTTCCCGCAGTTTTTCGTCTGATTCTGTGTGCCGTTTTGCTTTCTCTCCTGTTCTTCTCCGTCTGCCGGTACGTCACTGTAGACCGTCCAGCTGAAAAACTTATCGGCACAGAAACAGAAATCACTGCCATAATCCGGGATTCTGCCTACACATCCGCCGCCTCGGCCGCCTATACCGCGGATATTACCACAGACAGCGGTGTGACGTGCCGTGTGCTTTTACAGCTCCCCGAAAGCGGATTGGCAGCCGGAGACAAAGTCTCCTGTACCGCTGTTTTCTCACCTTTCCAAGAATACAACGGTTCCTTTCCAGAACAGAGATATTACTATTCCCTTCGCACCGCTCTGCGTGCGGAAGCTGACAACATGCGCTATCTGGGATGCGTCCCCGTGGACTTTCTCCGCGAACGCTTCTCACGCCTTCAGGATTCGCTTTCCGGAATTCTCCGGGCAGAGTTAGGCCGCGCAGGAAGTGCCCTCGCGAACGCGCTGTTTCTCGGCGATCGAAGCGACCTTGCCGACACGCTCACACGGGATTTCCGTCGGCTGGGCATTTCTCATCTGCTGGCCATCAGCGGCATGCACTTCACTCTTCTTCTTTTCGGACTGGATAAAATTCTCCAGACATTTCTGAAAAACAAGAAAATCCGCACGGGCATTCTTGCCGCGGCGGATGTAGGATATATGTTTTTGTGCGGTCTTTCCCCCAGTGTAGTACGGGCTGGCCTGATGATGCTGCTCGTTTACGCCGCGCTTTTCTTCGGCAGAAAAAGCGATACGCCCACTTCCCTGGGATTCGCTTCCTTTCTCATGTGCCTTGCCGATCCTGCCGCTATATATTCGGTGGGATTGCAGTTATCTGTCACGGCTGTTCTGGCACTGTGCGTCTTTTCCCATATCACACGTACGCTCTTTCCCGAAAAGCCGTCCTCACGCAAAAGTCATCTGCTGCAAAATACGGCTGCCGTACTTCTTCTGCCCATGGCGGTACAGCTGGCACTGCTTCCCCTGCTCTGCCTGTATTTTGGTGAAGTTTCGCTGATTACGCCCATTGCCGCTGTTCTATTTACACCGCTTATCGAGTTGATCCTCCTGCTTACGCCCCTCTATCTGCTCTTGCGTTTTGCACTTATCGGTGCGGCGATCACATGGCTCAGTGATTGCACAGCGCAAGTGACAGGTGCCATGGCCTCTCTCCGCGGAATCACGCTTTCCCTCTCCTATTCTTTTGCGCCCCTGTACGCCTTTACCCTGTCCGGTCTGTTTCTGTCAGCACCCCTGTGCCATCAGAAAAAAGCCCTGCGCCGCCATCTCGCCGCTATACTGGGTATCTGCGCACTGTTCGCCGCTTCTGTAGGAATCACAAGAATAAGCACCGCAGACGAGGTAACAGTTCTTTCCGCTGCCAAAGGAAAAAATGACGCTGTCATCGTAATGACAGCGGGAGAAACACTGCTTATGGATATATCTGACGGTTCCTACGGAGCGCTGAGCGATGCTTATGCTGCAGCGGCAAAACAAGGTGCCGTAGAATTGGAGGGACTTTATCTCACGCATCTGCACAAACAGCACATCCAGAGTGTGCAGCGGCTGACCGATACCGTATACGTCCGATCGCTCTTTCTGCCCCTGCCCGAAACGGATACGGAAGCAGAAGTTCATCCGGTGCTTTGCACCCTCGCGGAATCAAAAAACATCCCTGTCCACACCTATTCCCCCACCGATCGGCTCAGTTGGGGAGACAACGTGGAAATACTGCCGGAGGCGCGCCTTTACCTGCCGCGCTCCAGCCATCCGCTCATCACGTTCACCTTGCGGGCAAACGGTACTGATTTCACCTATCTCGGTGCAGCTGCCAGCGAAATCGCCGCTTTCGGCGACCAGTCCGATACCCACGTGCTTGTATTCGGCATGCACGGTCCTCTGTATAAAACAGCAATCGATGTTTCTGTGTCCGACTGCCTCCGTACCGCCGTATGCCGGGGAGAGAGTCCGACCTATCTGTCCGACGATCTCAAAAACGCCCTCTCACAAACTACCGTATACACAGATTCCGAAGTCGTACCCTTTATTTTGTCTCCGTAATCACAGCACGAATACGGAAATCGCTGCGGCAGCCGCCGCCTGCAGAAACAGAATAAGCGGTAAACCCACCATGAACTTTGCATGTCTGGTTTTATGACGAATCAAAAGCATGGTAATCAGCATGGACAATGCGCCGCCAAACACGGCGTACCAAAGCAAGGTGGATTCCGGCACACGCCGATGTCCGGCACGCCTCGAAAATCGCTTGTCCGCAATGGTCACGCCAACGGACAAAAGGGATATGACCAAAAGATACAAAAGAATCATCCGAAACAGAAACGCGCCGTTTTCGGTGAGAATTGCCTGCAGCTCGCTCATAGGTATTTGCCCGATTCTTCCTGCGCCATAGCGTCACACCGCTCGTTGTACGGATGTCCCGCATGCCCTTTCACCCACACGAAATCCACCGTGTGCCGATCACACAGCGTCAGCAGTTTCTCCCACAGATCCGGATTCAGCGCCGGAGAACCGTCCCCCTTCTTCCACCCCCGTGCGCGCCAGGATTTCGCCCATCCTTTGGACAGTCCGTCCAGGACGTATTTGGAATCGGAGGTAAGGGTAACCTCACAGGGTTCTTTCAGCCGGGCGAGCGCCTCAATCACTGAGGTAAGCTCCATCCGATTGTTCGTGGTATCCGCTTCGCCGCCGGACAGCGTAAGCTCCCGCGTTCCGTACACGAGAATTGCGCCCCAGCCGCCGGGACCCGGATTTTTCCGGCAGGAGCCGTCGGTGTATATATCTACGTGCTTCATGGGCATTTGTTTCATCCTTTTCTTTGATTTGCCATGTTCCTATTATACCACAAAACGAAAGCAGATGCAATGCTGTATCCGGCGCGGATTTGGTCGCATATACTGTAATGCAATCGAAAATACGATCGCGAGACAACATACGAAAGGACTTCCCTTCGGGGGAACAGTATATATGGACAGACAAAACGGATTTTTCAGGCAAGGTCTCCCCGGCGTCTCCGACGAAACCGCGGATACCGCCACGCCGCGCGACCGCATCGGCAAAGCCCTCCGGGATCGCATGTTTGCGGAGGAGGATGGCGTGTTCACCGAGGATATCACCCCTACCGCCGCTGTGCCCGCTCCCCTGCCGCGAAAGAATGAACCGCCCGTCACCCGCCGCCACCTGCTCCGGCAGATACAGCATGACAGCATCGCACTTGCCCAGGCGGCACTGCATCTGGATACACACCCGGCGGATGATGCCGTCCTCCGCCATTATAATATCTGCCGCGCACATCTTGCCGAAACGGCGCGTTTATACGAATCCCGTTACGGCGCACTTGGCACCGACCGCATCTTCTGAGAACAGGTCTCGTCGCCTCGAAAAGGCTTGACACAACGGATATTTTTCTGTAAAATGTTAGAGTGTGCGGCAGATTCTGCCGTACTCCCTACGATATACAAAACGCGCGGGGGATTCCCCGCCGTTTTTTGTTTTCAAATCTTTTTTCGGATCCGGAGTTATTCCATGAAATACAGAACGCAGAAAATCGAAAAAATGAACGAGATCGCCTGGCTGGCAGGCATCATTTTGTGTGCCCTGGGCGTTGCCCTGTGCACGAAAGCCAATTTTGGTCTTTCCATGATCGCCGCACCGCCCTATATCCTGCATCTGAAGCTGGTAGAAAATTTCCCCTGGTATTCCCAGGGAACGTCAGAATACATATGGCAGTTTTTCCTTCTTATTCTCACCTGCATCGCGGTACAGCGCGTGCACTGGAAATATCTCCTCTCTTTCGGAACGGGGATTCTCTTCGGCCTCACGCTGGACATGTGGCTCACCGTTCTGGGCGGCGGCGCTCCCTTCGCCGGTATCTTTGTCCGCATCCTCGCCTTTCTTGCCGGGAATATGCTCACTGCCCTTGCCATCGCGTTCTTCTTCCGTACGAAATTACCGCTGGAAATCTACGAGCTGACCGTGGCGGAAATCTCCCGGCGGTATAAAATCTCCGTCAATCACGTAAAGCTGTGGTACGACGTGAGCATGCTCGTCATCTCCCTGCTGTTTGCTCTTTTGCTCATGGGCGGATTTGTGGGCATCGGCATCGGCACCGTCATCACCACCCTTTCCAACGCCGCCATGATTACCCTTGCCGGCAAAATTCTGGATCGGTATTGCACCTTTGAACCCCGGTTCCCCAAACTGATCGAAAAACTGAGTTTATAAAAAAGGGGACGCATTTCTCTCTGCATTCTTAGCAGAGAAATAGGCGGGCGCCAAAAATCGGCAGAGACCTTGTTTTCTCTGCGAATTTTTGTTATAATGAGGCTAACGAAAAGCCTCCCTCCGGTCGAGATGTGGAACACATCTCGGAGAGGTTGGACCGCGATAGCGGTGGAAGGAGCCTGCGTTACTTTAGGTTTGTGCTAACTGCATTGTAACGCACTCTCCCTCACCCGACTTCGTCGGGAGCTCCCCGAGATGCATCGCATCTCGGCCGGAGGGAGCC
>JAZQDY010000010.1:0-2757 GCA_045547015.1 Eubacteriales bacterium
AACCGCATCGGCAAAGGCACAGCAGTCAAAGATGCTCTTTCCGTCGCAGTACGCCGTGAGGAAGGCACCGTGGAACGTGTCGCCGGCACCGTTGGAGTCCACTACCTTGATGTCCTCGGTGTCGTATTTCTTTACCTGACCGTCTTCCATGTAGTAGCCGCCCTCACTGCCGGCGGTGACTACCAGAATCTCCGGGGAATACCGCTTCTGCAGTTCCACCATGGCGGCGGGGATGCTGTCCGTTTTCGTAAGGCCCATGGCAAATTCCGCCGAGGGGATGAGTATATCCACAAGCGGCAGGAGATCCTCGATGCCTGCGTACAATCCGCCGGCGTCGATGCTCACTTTTACGCCGTGGGCGCGGGCGTACTTTGCCGCCTCGATGGCACAGCGCATATAGTTGCCGTCCAGATGAAGAATATCTGCGCCGTCGATGGCGGAATAGTCAATATTAGCCGGATCATCCTTGACGGAGCCCCGGTCGAACACGCAGGTGCGCGTGCCGTTTTCTGCCGAAAGGAGAATATAGGAGACGAAGGAAGACGCACCGGGGATCACCTTTGCGTGAGAGGTGCCCACGTTGTAGCGGCCGAAATCCTCGATGAGGAATTTGCCTGCCGCATCGTCTGCGAAAGCACCCAGCACGTCGGTTTCGTATCCCAATTTGCTGAGGACTACCAGCGCGTTTCCTACCGGACCGCCGCCGGATACGAAAATATTGTCCGCTTTCTGCTTTGTGTTTTCCGTGGGGTACGTGCCGCAGGAGATAAGGGTATCGTAAACACACGCACCCAGACCGATTACTTTTTTCATAGGTATCTGTTTCCTTTATCAGTCGTTCAGATCGTCGTAGATGATCTCGTCGATGTATTTCGCAAATTCTTTGATTTCCGCAGTGTAGTCGCCGGGAATCTGGGTCATGTGGTGGATATAGGGACCTTCCACGATCTTTCTTTCTACCTTTGCCAGATCGTCAAATTCTGCCCACATATAGGTACCGAAGGTTTCCGGTCCGTCGCAGGTGTGGAATTTGCCGCCCAGGAGATAGTACTTGCCCTTTTCTCCCTGGAAGCGGGCGATGGTGTATTCGCCGTCACGGAGTTTGAAGGAGGGCTTGGTGGCGTAGAGATAGGGCTTGCAGTTTTCGTCCTTGTACTTCAGCGGGAACGGGCCGCAGTGCCACAGCAGCTCGCCGTTGTCGTTCTCCGGATGGCGGGAGGTGAATTCACCCTGGATGGGCTTTTCTTCGCCGCGGGTTGCCGCCAGCAGCAGGGCGTTGGTGATGGTCATATGTACGTCCCATTCGCAGGTTACGTAGATATCCCGGTCGGCAAGGAGGCACATGGCAAGGCAAGGCTGTACGCCCCAGCCTACGGTGATGCCCGTCCAGCATTCGCTGCTGATCAGGTTGCAGTTGTTTTCCTTGGCAATTTTTTCGTAGTAGTATACCACGGCCAGCATCTTTTTCAGATGCTCGTCCGTGAGATCACCGCAGTTGAAGGTTTCTTTCAGTTCCACAAGATCGGCGTTCAGCGTATCCTGCATGGTGTCGTAGATTTCCGTAAGGTCACGAAGAGCCTCTGCCAGGTTGATGGAGATGATGTCGATGCCGAAGTTTTCGCACAGCTCCAACTCGTTATACATCACGCACTTGAAGGGCTTTACGCGGGTGCCTACCTGCAGGATCCGCATATTGCGGAAGTTCTTTACCATACACGCCACGCTGAAGAACTGCTTTACGCCTCTCTCAAATACTTCATTCTCAATATCGCAGTTTTCGATATAGGAGAATTTCACGTTGTTCCGCTTCAGCTGCTTGCTCATAGAGAACAGACCGCACTGGGTGTCCGTATAGCGGATGCCTTCGGAGTAATTGCGGTCACGGGGACCCCAGAGCAGGGTAGGAACGTGCAGCTGTTTTGCCACAAGGCCCGCACAGTTTTCGTTTCCGAAATTGCAGTTGATGATAAACAGCGCGTCGATTTTTTCATCCTTGAAGTACTCAGCTACCCGGTCGCAGTCGCCGTCCATGCAGAGTACGCCCTCTTCGTTGAGGAAATCGATGTCCACAAAGGTGGTTTTTTCGTCGGTGAAATGATCCCGGATGTATTTTATGCACTTCTCCTTATTCTCCACAGCGTAATCGCTCTGGAAGATGCCATAGCGCTTCGGCGGCTCTTTGATATAGCGGCGGATGGGCAGAAGTCCGATTTTCAGATTGTAGTTCAGCATAGGTAAAAATCCTTTCTTCGGTGAATGTATGTAGGTGTTTGTTCAGTCCGCGTAAATTTCCGTGAGCGCGTGCTGGACTTTTTTATAGCGGGCAAAAAGGCGGTCATACCGCTCCCGGTTTTCCGGATTGGGCAAGGTGCGGTCGATGATTTTTGTGCACCGGGCAAGGGCATCCCCGTAATCCTTGAATATACCGGCGCTGATGCCTGCCAGCATGGCGGAGCCGAAGGAGCTGTCGTTGTTTTCTGTGCGGATCAGCTCGATTCCCAAAGCGTCGGCAACGATCTGCCGCCAGAGTGCGCTTTTGGCGCCGCCGCCGATGGCAAAGGCGGCGGCAATCGGCACGCCCCGCTCGGCAAGATATTCTTTGCAGTCCATCATAGAGAGGGCTACGCCCTCCAGTACGGCACGGATGAAGTGCGCCTTCTGATGGGTGCCGGAGATACCGATGAAGCTGCCCCGGAGATTGGGATTGCCGAAGAAGTCGGAGGCCAAGCGGTCTTAGGAAGACAAGGTAGAGAGTCA
>JAZQDY010000011.1:0-4134 GCA_045547015.1 Eubacteriales bacterium
GCAGAACGCCAAAGGTGAATGTCAGATCAATCCGCTCAGTTACTGTATCGTACGCGCGGTGCGGAACTGCAACGTCCCCGGCCCCAATCTGTCTCTCCGGTATACTGAGAACACCCCCGACGATTTTCTGGACGAATGTCTGCAGACCATCGGAACGGGACTTGGCTATCCTGCCCTCATGAACGATGACGTAAATATTGCCGCACTGAAGCAATACGGCTATGCGGAAGAGGACGTGTATGACTACTGCATGGTAGGCTGTATAGAAAATTTCCTTGCCGGAAAGCAGCCGCCATGGTCCGATTCCGGCATCGACGCACCCCGGTATCTGGATTATATTTTTAACGAAGGCGTAAGCGTTACCGGCAGCTCCGCCGGGCTGAATCTCGGAAAAATCGAAGACATCCGCTCCATGTCCGAATTTATGGACGCTTATGAAAAGCAGTTGGCCTATGGAGTTTCCGAATGCTTTGCCCGCTTCCGCGCCATCAACGACAGCATCAATCAGAAATACTTTCCCGAGCCCTTTTTGTCCTGCTTCTGCCACGACTGCATCGGCAGGGGGCTGGATATCAACGCCGGCGGCGCCCTGTATCCGTCGGTACACGGGGTAGGCATCAACGGCATCGCCACGGTCAGTGATTCTCTTGCCGCCATTGAAAAAGTGGTGTTCATTGATAAAACGGCGACGCTTACCGAGCTGCGTGATGCACTGAACGCCGATTTCGAAGGCTATGAGGCACTGCGCGAAAAACTGCTGGCTGCTCCCAAATACGGAAACAACGACGATTTTGTGGACAAATACGCAGTTTGGTTCGTGGACTATATGGCATCTCTGTTCCAAAAATACAGAACCCGGGATGGCGGCGGTATTTATATCGCGGCGGCATCCAACATTCACAATATCCGTCTCGGAAAGATGACGAACGCCACACCCGACGGCAGAAAACGGGGCGAGCCCATCTCCGACGCCGCCTCCCCCACCTACGGTCGGGATACCCACGGTGCCACGGTATCGCTAAGCAGCCTCGCAAAGCCCGATTATACCAAAGCGGCCTGCGGAACCGTGGTAAACCAAAAATATTCTCCCGATATGTTCCGGGGCGAAAAGAGAAAGAAACTCATGGCACTGATCCGCACCTACTTCAAAAAAGGCGGACAGGAACTGCAGATCAACGCCACCTCCCGTGCCACCCTGCTTGACGCTATGGAGCATCCCGAAAAATATGAAAATCTCGTGGTACGCGTTTCCGGATTTTCCGCCTTCTACGTCACACTGAAACATGACGTACAGTTGGACATTCTCAACCGCACCCAGCATGAATAATACTATGTTGAATTTATCAAACATCCAGCATTTTTCCCTGGGGGACGGGGACGGTATACGGACAACGGTATTCCTTAAGGGATGCAATCTCCGCTGTCCCTGGTGCCACAACCCGGAAAATCTCGCAGAACAGCCCGCCGTCCTGCACTACAAGACAACGGGCAAGACGGAAACCCGCGGCAGGCTCGTATCAGCGGCGGAGATTCTTCCCGAACTTTTGTGGGATATAGATTACTATAAGGAAAGCGGCGGAGGCATTACCGTTTCGGGCGGTGAGCCCCTGCTGCAGGCGGACGGGGTGGCTGAGCTTTCAAAGCTTCTTTCTGAAAACGGCGTGCCGGTTCTGATTGACACCGCAGGCTGTGTGCCCTACAGCGCCTTTCAGAAGGTGAATCCCTTCGTCTCCGGATATCTGTTTGACTTCAAGACGGCGAACGAAACGAAGTACCGGCAGATCGGCGGCACTCTTTCTCTCGTTTGCGAAAATATTGCCGCTCTTATGCGGAACGGCGTGTATGTCACCATACGGATTCCGCTTATACCGGATTTTAACACGGACAGTGAATCGGTGCGTGCCATCTGCGAACGGCTGACCGGCCTCGGCGTCACCCACGTGGAGTTGCTCCCCTTCCACCGGCTGGGCAGCGGAAAATACGAAGCCATGGGACGCTCTTACCCATACGAAAACAAAGAGCCTCTCCGGGAAGAGGAACTATGTGCCATCGAAGAAACGTATAAAAAGCATTTTTCCGTCAGAACGGAAAAGTAGGAGGACAAAAATGAAAGCAAAAGCAGCGGTATTCATGGGCGTACAAAAGGATTTTGAAGTGCGCGAATTTGAGGTAACGGCAACGCCCAAGGGTTACGGGCGTATGGCGCTGATCGCCAGCGGTATCTGCGGCACGGATCTCCATTTCCACAACGGAAAACTGGCAATCAACCCGCCCACCGTCATCGGCCACGAATTCGTAGGGCGCATCACCGATCTTGATAAGGCAGAGGGCGAAAAATACGGGCTGAAAATCGGCGACAACGTAATCGCGGATATCGCTGTTCCCTGCGGCGAATGCCTCCTCTGCAAAAGCGGCGACGACGCCAACTGCGTACGTATGCAGGTGACCAACGGCGGCAGTATTGACGTTCCGCCCTACCTGTACGGCGGCTATGCCGAGGTGAACTACACGCCCCTTACCAATCTGATAAAGATCCCGGACGGCGTGGATCCTACGGTTGCCGCCACCTTTGCGTGCCCCGGTCCTACGGCGATTCACGCCTGTGAGCTTGCCAAAAAGGCGGGCGTGGATTTTTCGGCTGTGAACGTTGCCGTGATACAGGGGCTGGGCCCGGTTGGCACTTTTGCCGTTATGTATCTGAAAGCGATGGGCATTAAAAAGGTATACGCGATCACTGCCGGAAGAGATGCCGCAAGGGAAGCCACCGCCCTCACCGTAGGTGCGGATAAGGTTTTCAATCTTTCCAAAGAGGGCGCAGACACCGTTACCAAGGCTCTGCAGGCGGAAAATGACGGTCTCGGCGTGGATCTGTGTGTGGAATGCTCCGGTGCTCCCGCCGCCGTGGTACAGGGCATGGATATCCTCCGAAATCGCGGTGTGTATCTCGTTCCCGGTCAGTACAGCGCGTCGGGCGGTATTGAAATTCAGCCCCAGATGATTACATTCAAAGCACTGCACATCATCGGTTCCTCCCAGTATTCCCTGTGTGACGTGCGCACCTATCTTGCCTTTTTGGCATCTCATACCGAACTGCACGCAAAAATCGAAAAGCTGGGCACGAGATTCAAAGTTTCCGAAATCAATGATGCCATCGCCTTTGCCAAATCCGGCAAAAACGTGAAAACGCTGCTGGTGAAATAACATGGATCTTATCATTTTTTCCGGTCAGAGCAATATGCAGGGGCAAAGCGACCGGCTTTCCGAAAATGCCGTGGTAGAAAATGCGTACGAATACAAATTTCTGACCGACGAGATGGTGCCTCTCAAAAATCCGGTGGGCGAAAACATTACCTACTCTATGGAAAAGGGTGACAACGTCACCCTTGAAACCAACGGTTCCGTCTGGCGTCCCAAACACGTACTGGGTGCCGCCTGTTACGGGCATACAAATCTGGTGCCGGCTTTCTGCCGGACGTACATAGCTCTCACGAAGCGGGAAGTTCTCGCCGTGCACGCCGCCAAAGGAGCCACGAAAATTTCCGAATGGCTGCCGGGCACGCCCGGGTATGACGCACTGGTACGGAAATCCCGCGCCGCTTTGAAAAAGGTGAATCCGGATCGCATCCTGTTCGTATGGCTGCAAGGGGAAAGCGACGCCGTCGCCCGCGTATCCAAAGACGATTACAAAAAAGCCCTGCGTGTCCTTTGTGATGCGCTGAAAGCCGACGTGGGCATTGAAAATTTCGGCATCATCCGGGTAGGACGCTTTGCCGGTGACGAACGGGATGAGGAAATTCTCGCCGCCCAGGATGAGATGTGCCGTGAAGATGCGGATTTCGTGATGCTCACCGATATTGCCGCAGATTTCCCGCCAAAAAGCGAATATATGCACCCGACCATCCACGGACATTACAGTGCGAACGGACTGGAACTGTTAGGCAGTGAAGCGGCAAAGACGCTTGCCGAGTCTATGTAAATCAAATATTTTTCAGAAAGGAAAATTTGACTATGCGTATCTTGTCTCTTCTGATGGTTCTCGTGATGATGGCAGGACTTGTCGCCTGCACGAAGAACCCCACCCCCGCAGAAACCACCGAGCCCGCAGAAACCACACAAGCCACCGAGCCCGCAGAA
>JAZQDY010000012.1:0-6362 GCA_045547015.1 Eubacteriales bacterium
AGGGCAAACTGACTGACCCGGATGCAAAAGCAGATATCGTGGTCACCAGCTTTGATACCACGCTCACCTATGAAAAGCTTACCGTCGCCTGCGATTTTATACGGGGCGGTGCGGAGTATCTGTCCACCCATCCGGATTTCAACTGTCCCACGGAAACAGGATTCATCCCGGACAGCGGTGCCATTGCCGCCGCCGTCACCGCATCTACCGGGGTTACGCCTACCTATTTCGGCAAGCCCTATCCGGAAACGGCGGAGATGATCTGTGAGATCACCGGCGTCAGCCGGGGGGATATGTGCATTTTCGGCGACCGACTGTATACGGATATTGCCACGGGCAAAAAACACGGCATCACCGCTGCACTTGTTCTTACCGGTGAGAGCACTCTTCAGGATGTGGAGAAAGCAGAGCCTGATATGCGTCCCGATATGATTTTTGAAAGTCTGGGAGAAGTGGATACGCTTCTGTTTGGCTGATCTGCCGCGGCAGAATACCGTTGGTGCCCGCGGGGGACGCCTGTCCGCTTATTACCTCTGCAATGGCGGTGGCCGCCAGTATGCCGGCGCGTTTGGCCTCGGTGAGCGTGTTGCCGCAGGAGCCTACCTCCAAAAGCAGGGAACCGTCGGTATACTGCTGATTGAATCCGGCGCCGCGCAGATTCACGGCGCGGGCGAGACCGGGATGCGTTTTTATGAGATTTTCCTGAATTTTCAGGGCAAAACTGAGATTCTTCGTCCAATCGGGGTGATTGGCCCCTTTGAAATCCGTCCCCACGACGATCATGAATTGGGCGGCATCTTTGCCGTCCACCGTCGTTACGGGACGGATTTTTGTCATATCCGCCCGAATGATAGAGTCCCGGTGTACATCCAGCACGATCTGTATGGAGGGGTATTCTTTGAGATAAGTACGGATGGCAGCGGCGGCACGGCTGTAGGAATCCTGGTAGGATTCCTGATCGAACATTTCCGTGCAGTGAAGAACAGGGATGCCGGCCGCTTTGAATGTTTCCGCCATGACGGCCCCTACCGCTACAATATTTTCTTCCGTATTATCTGTCCGGAAGGCATCTGCCGCCGTGTATGTATCGACCCCTTCTCGCACAAAGGATTCCGTGCCGTGGGTGTGCAGAATCAGGATATACGGCTGTGTTCCGTCAGCATTTGCCGCCGGCGCGGGGAAGGGAAGCGGTGCTGTGAGCAGTGTCCTCGTGTCGGGAGAATAGTCGGTTTCATTGTTCAGTGCGTGGATATCACGGCTGCTCACGTCTGCTTTGACAATGGGATATTCCGGCTGGGGGACGGCGGGGGCGGGGGCATCTGTTTCCGCAGGAGGCGAAGGAGGCGCTTCCGATTCTGCTTCCGGCAGCGTCACTTCGGGCGGCTGGGGAAAAGATGCGTCCGGCGGTATGACTGAAACGGAAGCGATGCCGAAAAAAGCGTGGCTTCCCATCTGCAGAAGTATTTTTTCGGGATGAATGTGTTCAGACAGCAGTACCGCATTCAGCAGTATCAGTGTTACTGTGAGCATGGAGAGCAGAGCACTGATGCAGGTGACAAATCCAGCCGGCCGACGCCGGCGGAACGACACTTTCGGCTTCGGCGGCGAAAAATACAGGGGCGGCGCATAAAGCACTATCCGGCGTTCCGTTTCGTTGATCGGTCCGTTGTAGATGGGGGCGGGATTGTATTGTTCTTCTTTTATCATAGCGGCTCCTTTGCCTGTCCGTCTTTTTAGGGAATATATATGCAAAACCGCTTTCGCGTATGCATCTACTGCAGAGCAGGGGTCAGAACCCGGTTGATGGCGGCGGCAAGCAGCGCCGCTACTGAGGCGGCGATCTGATCTGTTTCACGTGGGGATACGATATAGCCGCGTCCTTCTTCCAGTACGCGGCGCAGTTCTTCCGAGGGAGAATGGATGCCGGCACTGGCAAGGGCATCCCATACGAGGGTGGAGGAATCCACTACGGTGGGGACGCCCAGTGCGATGACCGGCACACCGCAGGATTCTTCCGTAATGGCTGCCCGGCTGTTGCCGATACCCGAGCCGGGCTGGATTCCCGTGTCCGCAATCTGGATTGTGGTGGCAAGGCGTGCTGTGGACCGTGCCGCCAGCGCATCTACGGCGATGACAGCATCTGCCTTTGCCGCCCGTGCCGCATCGGCAACAAGAGCGGATGCCTCGATGCCCGTTTGCCCAAGAACGCCCGGCGCAATGGCGGAAACACTGGCACAGCCCAGGATCGCCGGCAGATATTTTTCCCCGGCCGCATGTCCGGTGACGGTAATCAGATCTGCTGTTCTGGGACCGATGGAGTCCGCGGTGATAAACCGATTTCCCAAGCCCGCTATCAGAACAGCAATGTCTTTCCCGGGAACGGTGCCCGTGGCATCGGTGAGAAAGGACGAAAGAACGGCGGCAGCGGCTTTTGCCGCGCGGCTGCTCGTTTCTTTATCCAGAAGCCAGATTTTCCCGCAGTGCAGGGTGGCATACCGGCCAGCCGGGCGGCCGAGCAATTTTTCCTCCTTGCCCGGGGAAATGACGGTTTCTTCCGTTTCAATTCCGTAGTACCTGTGACGCCGGACCTGCAATTTTTCTTTTCCGCTCATGCCTGCCGTCTCGCAGGCAAGGTCGGTTCTGGTGTATTCTATCATAGGGCTGTGTCCTGTATTTTTGTAGATTTTCTTTTCAGTATCCGCGTTTTTTTTGTTCCTATGCGTGGGAAATCCGGTTTTGGCTCCAAAGGATGTCTCCATCACAAAAAAAAGCGCCAACTTTCTGTTAAAATTGCCAAAAAAACGCTCTCAATATTGTGCATGTGTCCGAAAGTGTATGATTCTTTGTAATAGGTTGTTGATTCTCTCGGGCAAAAGTGATATAATAGAGCGAGTAATAAGCACGTTTTTTCTTATGCCGTGCAGACCCGCATAAAACCACGAGGAGGATTTATCCGTACCATGAAAAGAGTTTTGTCCCTGATGCTCTGCGCCGTTATCCTTTTGGGCGCTTTGGCGAGCTGTACTACCCTTGCCGAAGATGATAAAGGCATGATTATTGATGTTTATATGACCGATGAAATGGTAGACTTCGATCCCGCACTGCACTACAACGACGACGCAATGATCCAGGTGTTTGACCTGATTTATGAAGGCCTGACCGATCTTGATGAGAACGGTAAATGGAAAAAAGCCCTCATGAAGGAGTATGAACTTCTGGGCAATGATGAGGATGGCTGGTACATGCTCATCACGCTGAACAATACAAAGTGGACCGACGGCCGTACCGTACAGGCCGCTGACTTCGTATACGCATGGAAGCGCATTCTGAACGCAACATTCCAGAGCGAAGCTGCCGCACTTCTTTTCGATATCACCAACGCGCGTGGTGTAAAGATGGGCGATATCTCCATTGACGACGTGGGAATTTCTGCCGTTGACGTATACGTAATTCAGGTAAACTTCGATCAGAAACCAGACATTGACCGGTTCTTTACCGCTATGTCTTCTCCCGCCCTCGTTCCTCTCCGCGAGGATGTCGTGGAGCGTGATGTGCATTGGGCAAAGGCGGCGTCCACCATCGTTACCAACGGTCCTTTCGCGCTGAAGGCACTGACGAACGGTGAGGTTATGCGTTTGGAGCGTTCTACCTACTACTACCTGGACGACGAGAAGGAAGAGGCACTGGATAAGTACGTAATCCCGTACCGTCTCATCACCAACTATACTTACGGCGATACCGAAGCACAGCTGGCGAAGTTCGAGGCAGGCGAGCTCTTCTATATCGACGAGATTCCGCTGTCCGCACGTGCAAAGTATAAGGATACGGCCACCATCGCCGATGAGATGGCAACTCATACCTACTATTTCAATACGAATAATAAGCTCTTCTCCGATGCCCGTGTCCGTAAGGCACTTTCTATGGCTATCGACAGAAACGAGATCGTAAACATCGTTACATACGCCAAGGCTGCGACCGGTCTTGTTCCCTATAATGTGTTTGAGACTACGGCAGGCACCTCCTTCCGTACTGCTGGCGGCGATGTAATCAGCGCATCCGCTGATGTAGCAGGCGCGCAGAAACTTCTGCAGGAAGCAGGCGTGAAGAGCGGTTCCTTTACGATTACCATCCGTCCCCACGAGGTTGATCGCGCCATTGCTGCTTACGTTGAGGGCGTTTGGGAATCTCTTGGCTTTAAGGTTACCGTTGAGGAGGCAAAGGTCTCCCGCGTGAAGGGAACCGAAAAGAACATTTACAACGACGAGTTTGCTGCGCTGTATCAGTCCGGCGACTTTGACGTAATCGCCATCGATCTGCAGATGCTGGCACCCGATGCCTTTGCGGCACTGGCTCCCTTCGCATCCAAATTCTCCGGCGGCGGCGTAGATATGGATTCCCCCACCTACGACGTAATCGGTCACGTTACCGGCTATAACAGCGAAGCATATGAGGCACTGATCGAGAGCGCACAGGCTGCTGCCGATGCTGCCGGACGCGCTGCTGCTCTGCACGATGCCGAGAAGATGCTTATGGAAGATATGCCTGTAATTCCGCTGATTTTCCTGCAGGATGCATATCTCATTCACGGTGAGCTTTCCGGATATGGTTCTTCCTACTATGCAACCAGAGAATTCAAACGTATGAAGCTGAAGAACTACACCCAGTATCTCCCCGAGGAGACGGTAGAGGGTGAGGAGACCACTGCCGCTGCAGCTGAATAAGAGTACGCTATCTTTTGACCGGGAGGTAGAAATACCTCCCGGTTTTTGCCCCCATTGCCGATTTGAAAGGAGAATGTGTATGCCAGCTCCGCTGCGGGATAAAAACGAAATTAAAATTTTCATTCTGTTTTTGCTGGATAAGATCGGATATCCGCTGGATTACGATACAATTGGTTCTATCGTCGTGCAGGATGGTGTCGTCCGCTATTTTGATTTTGCCGACTGCTTTTTTCAGCTTCTGGATGCCGGACACATTGCCCGTACACGGGAAAATGCCGCCCAGCTTCCCTTATCCGAGAACGCTGACGGTACGGAAGAGGAACTGTTTGATATTACTGATACCGGCCGAGAGGTTGCGCACGTTCTTGGCGAGAATCTGATGATTACCGTGCGGGAACAGGGGGTTCGCAGTGCCCTGCGCCATCTGTCGCTGCAGCGGCTTGGCGCATCCGTAGATCAGCAGTACGAAACGCTCGGAGACGGATTTCTGTATCACTGCAAAATCAAAGATAAAAAGGGCACGCTTCTGGGTGTGGATCTGCGCCTGGATGACCGGCGTCAGCTGGACCAGATTACAAAAAATTTTGCCGACCGTCCCGAAATTATTTACCGCGGTGTTCTGGCACTTCTCAGCGGTGATGTGAACTATATTTTTGAATAAAAATGTGAAAAATGCGGATTCAGCACGAAAAAAATTACATTTGTCGTGCCGTGACGCACAAAATATGGTCAAAATGAAAAAAACTTTTCGTTAACTATTGACAAATCTGTATTTCATGATATAATGTATTCATAAATCTGTAAAGATTTAGGGTGGATCCGTTGACTGATGCAATGAATACACTTCTTGCTGCCGCAGCGTCCGGCGATGAACGTGCTTTTCAGACGCTTTGCGAGCAGTATGCGCCTTTGGTGCATTCCATGAGCGAGCGGTTCATTTCCTCTTTTTCTGAAACGGCGGATACCGCCGCCATTTCCGTACAGGATCTGGAGCAGGAGGCGCGGCTGGCACTTTACCGGGCGGTTACGCGGTATGATGTATCCAGCACCGGCGTTACCTTCGGGTTATACGCGAAAATCTGCATCCGTAATTCTTTTATCTCCCTATTGAGAAAATCAGCCTCGGCGGCGCGTGCCGCCCGTGGTTCCGGCAGGGAACCGAAGACACATTCCGCAAGCGATCCGCTGGTGGAGTTGGTGTCTGCCACAGAGGCGAAAGCATTGACAGCACGCATCCGTGATGTGCTGTCCCCTTACGAAATTATCATTTTTGATCAGTATATCAGTGGCAGGTCCGTGAAATGTATATCAGGCAGTGTTGGGAAATCGGAGAAATCCGTCAGCAACGCGCTGTACAGAATTCGCGTTAAGATTAAAGGCTTGCTTTCCGACTGACCTTCGATATTTATGCGCTCCCTTCGGCGCGCATTTCAATATGTAAGCCCGTATAGCTTAATGCAAGAGCGTTGTATTCCAAAGGTGACGGTTGAACTCCGTCGAGGGCAAAAATTTTTATCCATTTTTTTAAGCGAGGTTTGAAACATGTACCAGGACAAGACACTGACGTGCAAAGAGTGCGGCAACGAATTCGTATTCACCGCAGGCGAGCAGGAGTTCTACGCAGAGAAGGGCTTCCAGAAT
>JAZQDY010000013.1:0-5335 GCA_045547015.1 Eubacteriales bacterium
AGCACCTTCAGCAGCCGTTCGTACTTGCGCGCCCCCACATTCTGACCGGTAAAGGCCAGCGCTGCATGGTAAAATGCGTTCATGGCAACGTACATGAAGCCTTCCAGGTTTCCGGATGCCGCCGCCCCCTCCATAGCAACCGACTCAAAGGAATTAACAGCGGACTGAATCACCACGTTGGCGATCGAAAACATGGTGGACTGAAGTCCCGCCGGGATACCCACTCGCATAATCGCCATGAGCAGACGGGAATGAATCCGCAGATCCCGCAAAACAAGGCGGACGCACCCTTCCTGCTTCATCAGATAAAGCACGATCAGCACGGCGGACACACACTGGGATGACACCGTAGCAATGGCGACGCCTGCCACGCCCATGTGGAATACGATGACCGTCAAAAGATTCAGGAGAACGTTTACCACGCCGGCGACAGAGATGAAAATCATCGGCCGCCTTGTTTCTCCAACGGCACGCAGAATGGACGCGCCGAAATTATACACCATAGAAGCCGGCATGCCCAAAAAATATATGCGGACGTACAGCGTGGAAAGATCGATTACGTCGGCAGGGGATCCCATCCATGTGAGAAACGTGCGGCTTCCCAGAAAGCCGATCACACCAAACAGACAGCCGCCGATCACACTGGCAAGCATGGCCGTATGTACCGTCTTGCGGACGCCCTCAAAATCCTTTGCACCGTACCGATGAGAAACACACACGCTGGTACCCACGGAAAGCCCCATAAACACGTTTACGATCAATGTGATAAGCGGTCCCGCCGAGCCGACGGCCGCCAATGCCGCACCGTCTGCAAACTGCCCCACGACCACCATATCCGCCGCATTGAACATAAGATTCAGAATGCTTGTGCAGATCAGCGGCAGGGTGTAAAGAATAATCTTGCCCGCCAGCGGCCCGTTTGTCATATCGATCTCATTATTTTTTCTCATAAATCCTCTCCATGGGTACAAAAATTCATTACGAAAAGACTGCTTCCGTTTTTGGTATTGCCAACGTCCGCCGCCGGATAACCCGACGTTTGTAAACAAAGCACGCCACCGTCAGCATCACGCTGGTCAAAATTCACGACACATGTCAGTTCTTGAAGATTTGCGCATAACCTCTCGCTCCTTTGGTACGCAAACCTGTGTCGATCACCGTTCATTATAGCACGCTCACCTGGAAAGTCAAGGGGCATAGAACAATTCAGCAGAAAAACAAAAAAGCCTGCTCAAAAAAGCAGGCTGCGTGCAAATTCTGTTATTCTGCCGTCACCGGCTGAGGCGTGAAATCTCCCTCCGGTACTCTGGCAAGTTCCTCCCGGTACGCCGCAATCACGGCATTTTCCATGTCCTGCCGGAACCGGGCATTGATCGGGTGCACGATATCCCGGTACGTACCATCCGGATTTTTGCGGCTTGGCATAACGATAAACAGTTTTTCCCGTGCATGGATCACTTTGATATCGTGAAGCGCCAATTGACCGTCAAAAGTTACGGAAACCACCGCCTTCATAGGTCCCTCATCAAACAGTTTGCGAATTTTTACATCAGTTATCTCCATTGTTTTGCTCCTCCCGCCGTTTTCCTTATAACTCATCCAAGACGTTTTGCGGTGCGTTTTTCCGTCCACGGTTATAGTATACACGGGGAATATGAAAATAATTCATTGCGGATGGAAGATTTTTTTGAATTTAGTATTTATTTTTTGTAGATAAGATGTATAATAAAAGTGAATAGCAAATTCCACTCCCGCACCTGCCATATCGTTTTATTCTGGAGGTATTACTATGGCTTTGCCCAACACCCATTTCGGTGCCGAAAACATTGCGGCTCTGATTGATTCTCCGAAAAAAATTTTTTTCGCCGGTATCGGCGGCGTCAGCATGAATTCGCTGGCGCATATATCAAAACTGCGCGGACACACCGTCTGCGGCTATGACCGAACCCCCTCTCCGCTGACCAAACAACTGGAAAACATCGGTGTCACCGTCTGGTACGACAATGATCCGGCCAGAGTTGCGGATGCGGATCTTCTGGTTTACACCGTGGCTATTCCTGCCGATCTGCCGGAATATGCCGAAGCACAGCGGCGCGGTATTCCCGTCATCTCCCGGGCGGATTATTTGGGATACATCATGTGCGGATACAAACGCAGAATTGGCATAAGCGGCGTACACGGAAAAAGCACGACAACCTCCATGCTGGCAACGGTTTTCCGCACGGCCGGTCTTGATCCCACCGTCAGCTGCGGCGCGCCGATGAAGGACGCGGACAATCACTGCGACCGGATCGGCGGAGAGGACTACTTTATTTTTGAAGCCTGCGAATACATGGATTCCTTTCTGGATTTTTATCCCACGGATGCCATTGTGCTGAACGTAGAGGAAGACCATCTGGATTATTTTTCGGGGCTCGACCAAATTGAAGAATCCTTCGGCAAATTTATGGCCCGCACCGGCGACGGCGGCACTGCCTATCTGAATATCGGCGATGAAAACGTGCGCGTCTCTGCCAAAAATTACAAAGGACATATCGTTACCTTCGGCATAGAACAGCCAAAAGCAGATTACAGCGCAGAAAATATTGTATTCTCCCACGGCATGCCCACATTCTCCATCATGCATAAAGAAAAAGAGCTCTGCCGTGTTACGCTTTCGGTACCGGGCACGCACAACGTGCTGGACGCACTTGCCGCCGCCGCCGTCTCGCTGCAATGCGGTATTCCGCCAAAGCAGGTGGCGGAAGGACTTTCTCTCTTCAGCGGTGCCGGCCGCCGGATGGACTACAGAGGGAAAACCGCCGCCGGTGCAGATGTGTATGACGATTATGCCCACCATCCCACGGAAATCACCACTACTCTTTCTGCCGCGCTTTCCATGGATCACCGCCGTGTTTACTGCGTGTTCCAGCCTCACACTTATTCCCGCACGAAAGAGTTGTTTGCGGATTTTGCAAAGGCGCTCGCTCTGCCCGGCATAACGGAAGTTCTGCTTGCGGATATATACTCCGCGCGGGAAACGGACACCCGCGGTATGTCCTCTGCCCTTCTGGCAGAAGCGGTAAACGGACAGGGCGGACACTGCCGTGCCATTGCCTCAAGGGAAGAAATCGCCCGCATTCTCCGCAGCGAATGCGGCGAAGATGACATGATCCTTGTCATGGGTGCCGGGGATATCGGTACACTCTGCACAATGCTTCTGTAAATTCCCTGTGTGAAAATTCATAATTAAAAGTGTGACAAATCTCGGAAACGATGTTGACATATGCGTGTGAAATATGTTAAAATAATACAGATTGAGTTTTTTTCACCGTTTCCCTCCGAACGCAGGAAAGGACGTGCGCATATGTACAACGAAAGACGTGAACGAATCCGCGGCCTTTTTGCCGCGAAGCCATTTGTCTCCATAAAGGAACTGGAAGCTATGTTCCCGAATGTTTCCGGTATGACGCTGCGGCGGGATATCGAATATTTCGAACAGCAGGGCGATGCCATCAAGGTGCGCGGCGGTGCGCGCTCCACCAAGTTTATCACTGTCTCCACCGACGATGCCATCACCACCCGTATGCAGGAAAATGTGGAATCCAAGGAAAAGATTGCACGGCGTGCCGCTTCCCTTCTGGAAACGGGCCGATCCATCTTTGTTGACTCCGGATCTACGCTGCAGCGCATCGTCCCGTACGTTCCCAATGAACGCTTCACCTTCACCACCACCAATCCCATGGCGGCGCTGGAGCTGTGCAAGATCGGCCTGCCCATTGTAAATATCGTGGGCGGCAAGCTGGACCGCGATTATCAGACAGTCACCGGTATGCACGCCATGCATTTTCTCTCCGATATCAATATTGATATTGCGTTTCTCTCTCCCTCCGGTCTTTCTCTGAAAAGCGGATTCACCGGCGGCAATTACAGCGAATGCGAACTGAAACGGGTCGTGGTAGATAAAGCGCGGCTCGTGGTCATCCTCATGGACGGTTCCAAATTCGACAAGAGTCTCCCCTACACGTTCTGCCATCTGGATCAGGTACACGTGATCATCACCGATTCCCCCCTTCCGCCGGAGCTTACCGCTGATGCGGAAGCGCACGGAGTCCGCATTATCAACGTGTGCGAGGAAGACTGATTCTCAAAAAGAAGGTTCTCCGGCTCTGCCGGATCCGATATAATTACATATTTACAATATGAAATAACATACGAAAGGAATGATTTCATTGGCACAACCCGTAATCATGCCCCGTCAGGGGCAGAGCGTTGAAAGCTGCATCATCACCGCGTGGAACAAAAAGGTAGGTGACACCGTAGCGGAAGGCGATATCCTGTTCTCTTACGAGACGGACAAATCCTCCTTCGATGAGCCCGCACAGGTAAGTGGTACCATTCTCGCCATTCTGGCAAACGACGGTGACGTTGTTCCCTGCCTGGACACTGTATGCTACATCGGCAAACCCGGCGAGGACATCTCTGCCCTGCTCGGTGCCGCCGCTGCTCCCGCAGCCGAAGAAGCGCCGAAAGCAGAGGAGTCTCCCGCAGCCAAGGAAGAAACGGCCGCTGCTCCCGCAGTAGTCGCAACCAAATCTGAGGGCGATCTGGTCCGCATTTCTCCCCGCGCCAAGAATCTGGCTCTCCAGACCGGCGTGGATATGACGAAAGTCGTTCCCAGCGGCCCTCACGGTCGCATCATCGAGCGCGACATCAATATCGCGCTGGACGCAGGCTTTGTAGCCAACACCGCCGCTGTTGAGGCATTCCTCGCCGGCGCTCCCATCGTTACCGAGGAAGAGGCTCCGGCAGCAGCCGCTCCCGCCGCCGCAGCAGCTCCCGTGGCAGACGACGTTCTCGCTTACACCGAGGAGCCGTTCAACGGTGTCCGCAAGGTTATCGCCCGTCAGATGCACGCTTCTCTCTCCGAGATGGCACAGCTTACGCTGAACGCATCTTTCGATGCTACCGCTATGATGGATTTCCGTGCTACGCTGAAGGCAAACGGCGAGGCACTGGGACTCGGCAAGATCTCTCTGAACGATATGGTTCTGTATGCCGTATCCCGCATCCTGCTCAACCATGCCACCATCAACGCAAATGTAGTTGACGACAAGTTCCGCTTCTTCAAGCATGCCAACATCGGCATGGCCGTTGACACGGAACGCGGACTGCTCGTTCCCACCATCTTTGCCGCTGAAAAGATGTCTCTTGCCGAAATTTCCGCAGCAGCCAAGGGTGCTGCAGCCAAGGCACGTGACGGCAAACTCACCCCCGACGAAATGTCCGGCGGTTCCTTCACCGTTACCAATCTGGGCTCCATGGGTGTTGAATCCTTTACGCCCGTTATCAACCC
>JAZQDY010000014.1:0-2473 GCA_045547015.1 Eubacteriales bacterium
AAAGAAGTAACGATCCGCTGCGCTTGCGGTGAAACGGTCGTTACCCGCTCTACCAAGGGCGATGCAAACGGTGAGCTGCGCGTTGATATTTGCTCAAAGTGCCATCCGTTCTTTACCGGTAAGCAGAAATTCGTTGATGCCGGCGGACGTGTTGATAAGTTCAAGAAGCGTCTTGCTGCATCCGGCAAATAATCTGTACCTGTAATGTCACGAATCGGATAAGACAAGCGCGTTTCGGCGCCGTCTTATCCGATTTTTCGTTTTATCCGGTCGTTTTTTGACCGAAAGGAGGGCTTTATGGCTCAGAATATCTTACTCCGTGATGATGTACAGGAGAGACCTCGGGCGGTTGCCTGCGCTATCTATCCCCAGGGCGGAGAGAGAGAATGCGAAATCTCGCTTTCCGAACTCGCCCGCCTTCTGGATACAGCCGGTGCGGAGCTTGCCGCGTCCCTTACCCAGATGCGCGATAAACCGGACGCCGCTGCCTGCATCGGAAGCGGCAAGCTGCAGGAGTTGTCTGACCTCTGTGATACGCTGGAGGCGTCTCTCGTGGTGTTTGACTGCGAGTTGTCGCCCTCCCAGCTCCGGGAGATCGAAAACGCCATCGAGCGAAAGGTGGAAGTGCTGGATCGCTCCATGCTGATTTTGGATATATTCGCAAAGCATGCCGTTACCTCCGAGGGCCGTCTGCAGGTGGAGCTGGCTCAGCTTCGGTATACGGCACCGCGTCTTGCGGGTAAGGGTACGGATATGTCCCGGCTGGGCGGCGGTATCGGTACCCGCGGCCCCGGTGAGACGAAGCTGGAAGTGGATCGCCGGCGGATCAAATCCCGTATTCATGCACTGGAAGAACAGCTTGCTCACGTGGAGTCCGCCCGCGCTACCATGCGCGCCTCCCGGGATCGCTCCGGTCTTGTACGCTGTGCCATCGTCGGTTATACCAACGCAGGAAAATCTACTTTGCTCAATGCGCTGACCGGCGCAGGTATTCTGGCGGAGGACAAGCTGTTTGCCACATTGGATCCCACTACGCGGCAGTATACGCTGCCTTCCGGCATGAAACTTCTTCTGACGGATACGGTCGGATTCATCCGCAATCTGCCTCACCATTTGATTAAAGCGTTTCGTTCCACTCTGGAGGAGGCGGCGCTTGCAGACGTAATTCTGCATGTGTGTGACGCATCTGATCCGGATTTTGCGGATCATATGCAGGTAACGGACGGACTTCTCCGGGATCTTGGCGCTTCGGAAAAGCCAGTACTGCTGGTTTTCAATAAGTGCGATCTCTGCACTGATCCCGTTCGCCTCACGGAAATGCGGACGGCAGCCGCCAACGGCGGCTGTGAAGCCGTGTTTATCTCGGCGAAAACGGAAGAGGGTCTGGACGAATTCCGGGAAAAACTGGAACGGATTGCCGCTGGCGGCAGAACACGTGAGACGTTTCTTCTGCCTCACTCCGACGGTGCTGCTTTGAATCTTTTATACGCATCTGCCCACGGTGTAGAGGTCGAATATACGGATGAAGGCGTGCAGGTTACTGCTACGGTGGATGCCAGACTCCGGGGAAAACTGGCGGCGTATATACAGCGTCCGTCAGCAATGAGCGTACAGGACACAGACGATTTCGAGGAGGACTTCTGATATGGCTGAGACGAGCGGACGGATTACGCTGGCACGCCGCGCATCCGCGGAGATGGAGGAAAGAAAATCCATTTTTATCGGTACGGCGGCACCGGTATCCACAGAAGAGGAAGCGCGTGAGATGATCGCTGAAATGCGGCGGCAGTATCACGATGCCTCCCATAACGTATACGCCTATATCCTGAACGGGGGCGCCGTTGCCCGGTATTCCGACGATGGGGAACCCCAGGGAACCGCCGGTGTACCGGTGCTGAACGTGCTCAAAATGTCCGGCGCTACCGATCTCTGCGTGGTGGTTACCCGGTATTTCGGCGGCATTCTTCTCGGTGCCGGCGGATTGGTCCGAGCGTATTCGGCGGCTGCCAAAATGGCGCTGGATGAAGCCGGTGTGGTTACTATGGCGGACTTTGCTGTTCTGTCCGTGCGCGTGAATTATTCTGATTACCAGCGCGTAACAGTACAATTGCCTAAAATTGGCGTGACAGAAGACGATGCGTCATTTGAATCAGCGGTGACGATCCGCGCGGGTGTTCTTGCCTCCCGGGTGGAGGAAGTCAGCCGGCTGCTGACGGAAATGACCGGCGGCAGAGCCGCGGTGGAAGTGATCGGGCATGAAGAACGTCCCGATATTTCCCGAACGTGATTTTTCGTCAAAAAAAGTAAAAAAGAGTAATTCTGCGTATATTATATACTGTCTGCTCTGCAGACGAATATTGGAACATTGGAGGCGCGTATGGAGAAAACGGTCAGTCAGGTCTTTTGCGAACGGGAACGGCGGACGTTGTCACCGCGTGCCTTTTTAACGGAAAATACACGGGGGAGGGAGTTT
>JAZQDY010000015.1:0-17853 GCA_045547015.1 Eubacteriales bacterium
CTAAGACCGCTTGGCCTCCGACTTCATTAGTCCAAACTCAAAATATTCCTGGAACACCAGCCGGCGTCGAGCCCGGAGCAGGCTTTCCGTATCCTGAGGCATATGAATATTCCGTATCGCATACGGTTGTGTACAAAGGCCGGCGCGGCTCAGAATATCCCGCGGCAGCGTTTCCGGAATCTGTGCGGAAACAGACGCAAGCGCCTCCCCAATCAAACCGGACAGCACCTTTTGCGACAGTCCTGCCGCCAGGCGGTACACAGGTACAATTGCCGGCAGTGACCGTCCGGGCACACAGGGTTCCCAAATGGGGGACGCCATTTTCAGCGTACGTCCTTCCAGGGAAACGCGCCCGAAAAAGCGGAACTCGCCGCCGGTATGAAACGTATTCCGTAAAAAATTCTGATTAAAATAGGTAATCTCGCAAACGCCCGTTTCATCAAAGGCGCGAAAGCGCAGTATGGACATACCCCGGCGGATCACACGATAATTTGGCTCCGCAGATACGGTAAGCATAAGGGAAACGGGCATTTCACCGCCGCCGGCGCGAAGCAAATCCATCGCCTGTGCCACAGTGCGAACGTCGCCGCGCCGCTGGTAGCCGCGGGGATAATGGTGAAGAAGATCTTCCACCGTATGAATGCCGAGGGAAGCAAGTGACGCGGCTCGTGCTTCGCCGACGCCGCGCATTACGGAAACGGAAGATGTCAAAGACAGCGGCATATTTTCCTCCGACTTTCTTTTTCTTTCTATCATTTTACACTATTTTTTTATATTTTGCAAGACGCAGGTACATTTTCCCGTACATTCCCCCATGAAGAAATAATCATACTATAGGCGAGGTGAAAGTATGATTGATGAAATGCGCACACAGCACGAGGAGGAGGAAGCAATCACCGTCCTCCTCCCGCCGAAAAAGGAACTCCGCGATGCGGACCTGTCCCTCCGCGCCGATCCACGCACATACAAGGAAACGCTCCGCGCGCTCCAGAATGAAATTTCCGAAATACCCGAACGGCTGAAAAAATCCGGCCGCGCTCTGATGATTGCCTTTGAAGGATGGGATGCCGCCGGCAAAGGCGGCTGTATCCGCCGACTGACAGATGCACTCCGGGAGGATCGGTTTCAGATCTTCGCCGCGGCGGCACCGACGCCGGAAGAAAAATCCCGCCATTACCTGTGGCGGTTCTGGCGAACGGTACCGCCGCTCGGCTCCATTGCCGTTTACGACCGTACCTGGTACGGAAGAGTGCTGGTGGAACGAGTGGAAAACTTCACACCGCGTGCAGACTGGGAACGCGCCTACGACGAAATCAACGATTTTGAGCGAACCCTCCGTGACAACGGCTATATTCTTTTGAAATTCTGGCTGGAGATCTCTCCCGAAGAACAGCTGAAACGTTTTGAAGCACGTCTCGCTTCTCCGGAAAAGCGAAAGAAGTTGACAGAGGAGGACTGGCGCAACCGCGCCCACAGAGAGGGATATCTTCCTGCCATTGCGGATATGCTGGCACTGACGGATACTTCTTACGCGCCCTGGACGATCATTCCCGCAGAAGATAAAAAATATGCCCGTCTGTCCGTTCTCAGGCACATTCTCAGTGCAATTCCGAAGTAAAGCGAAAACAGGCACCGCGATACCCAAAAAAATACGCTGCAAGCCCTTTTTTCCCGAATCGCCTTGACGGAATACGTACAGATGCGGTATAATGTAAAAGAATACGGTACTGTACCGTACGGATAGACAAAAAGAGACTGCTGGGACAAGCGTGCGGAGGTGATGGTATGGCGTCTCGATTTGAAATCCGGCTATGCCGTCATATGTCCTCCTGGGACAGCGAAGCATCTGTCGTCATCTCCCGTCTGCGTGATCTTTTGGGCGACTGCGCCATGGAGATGCAGCATATCGGTTCTACGGCGGTACGAGGTATCCTTGCCGTTCCCACCATTGATATTGCCATCGCGCTCAGCGACACGGCAGATACGGAACAAGTTGTCACCATGCTGGAAGGTGTGGGATTTCGCCGCATCCCGGCGGATGACACCGGCTGTCTACGCATGGCCCGCCGGCACAAAGACCGGCCTCACGATGCACACCGTCTCTATATCACACGCCGCTCTGATCCGGTTTATAAAGATTTTTTGGCATTCCGCAGTTATCTGAACAATCACGTATTTGCCGCCAATGAATACGAAGAACTGAAAAAAAGCCTTGCTGCCCGGTATCGGTTGGACCCCGCAGGATACGCCGCCGGAAAGGCGCAGTTTATAAAAAGCATCCTCCGTCTCAGCTTTACCGATCCCTTTCTCGGCCGTCATTTGACCATCGTTATTGACCGGCCGCTGGGAAGCGTACATCCGGAACATCCCGATCTGCGCTATGAGCTGAACTACGGCTTTGTTCCCGGTATTCCCGCGCCGGACGGAGAAAATCTGGATGCGTACGTAATCGGAGTAAATAAGCCGGTGCGCCGCTTTACCGGTACGGTCATTGCAGTTATTCACCGTAAGAATGACAACGAGGACAAGCTGGTGGTAGCCCCCAGCGGAATGGTGGCATACGAACCGATGATCGAAGAGGCGGTCCGCTTTGCCGAACAGCATTTTGACACCAGCATCATCTGTATTTACGAAAAATCCTGCGGCGGTATTCTGTATCGCGTACGACAGGACGGCGTGATCGAATATCTCATTCTGTATCAGCACCGATCCGGCACGTGGAGCGTTCCCAAGGGACACATCGCCGCCGGAGAGACGGAACGGGAAACCGCGCTCCGGGAAATCCGGGAAGAAACCGGTCTCAACGTGGCGCTGATCGACGGATTCCGCAAGGAACTGTCCTATACTGTCTCCGCCAAGGCTTCAAAAAACGTAGTTATTTTTCTGGCAGAAGCCACAGGCGAGCTTTCCCTCGGGGAAAATGAAATTTCCGATGCCATCTGGGCGGAAAAAGCCACTGCCATCCGCCGGCTGGGCGGCCGAAGTATCGGCAGAATCATTGAATCTGCGGAGCTGTTTATCCGTGCACGGCTGGAAAAGCAAAAAAGCAAAGACTCCATCCACCGCCGGACGCAAAAAAAATAACCGTACCCCGATCGTTACCGTCGGGGTACCGTTTTCAGATCATATACACGCCGTGCCGCGCACCGGCTAATCCTGTACTCAGATAGACTGAAGCGCCTCAAAATCCGTTTCAATGCATTTTTCGCATTCCGCCGGCGAATACCGCCAATATGACAGGTGACTGACCGATGCAGTATCCACAAAATACTGCATGCGGCGGGGCACGTGTGTCCCGTGTGAATCAATAATCACCAGTTTGATCTTCATTCGTTCCGGGACGATGCTTTTTATATAAACGGCACACCGATCTCCTACGGATACCCCCTCTCTAAGTTCTGCAAGTCCCGCCAGATTCGGTGCCAGTTCCACAAAAATGCCGTACGGTTCAATAGAGCGAACAATACCAGACACTGTCTGGGTAGGAGCAAAGGCGGCGGCATTCTCCTCCCACGTTCCCAGCAGTTCCCGATGGGTCATATATACCCGTCCGCTTTCTCTGTCAATACTGCGGACAACCGCCATAATATGCTCACCGGGTGAAAGCCGGTCGGAGGGATGGGAAATTCGGGAAACGGAAATGCAGTCCACCGTAAGCAAAGACACAATGCCGCAGCCAATATCCACGAATGCACCAAACGGCTCCAAATGCGTCACCTTTGCCGGAAGAATATCGCCTGGACGACAGCGGAGCACGCTCTGTGCCATGCATTCCTTCTGTGCCGCCCGCCGCGACAGCCGTACAGTCACACCGGACGTACCGCGATCTATGCCGATCACCTTAAAACACACCGGCTTTCCCACCCGGGTAATGATTGCGATATCCTTCACCTCACTGCCGTCGTGGTTATGTACTGCCTCATCTCTTTCAATGATGCCGGTGATGCCGCCAAGGTCCACCCGCAGACTCATCGACGTACAGTCGCACATCAGAACGATTCCTTCCAGAATCCTTCCCTGTGCCATTGCCCGTTCCAGCCCGTGCAGAGATGATATGTACGCGGTATTCTCCATTGTACCGATGAGACTGCCCTCCGGCGCATATCTTTTTTCCGTCATTTTCCCCATGCCCTCTTTTCGTTTTTATTGAAATTCGTCTTTGGTTGTCCAGCATGGTATAAGATATGCCGGCGTACAGCCGGTTATTCCGCAAACCGGCTGTATTTTCCATTTCTGCCAATTCACACTTTCTATAAGGAACTTGCTGTATGCTGAAAAAATCGTTCTTTCTTGAAATCGGAACCGTTCTTGCGGGCAGTACCCTGTTCGCCCTCTCTCTGGCATTCTTCCTCACGCCCTGCAGTGTTGTCACGGGCGGTGCCACCGGTATCGCCGTCACTGTGCACGAGCTGATCGGCTTCCCCGTCGGTATCGGCATCTTTCTGATTAACACTCCGCTCGTTCTTCTGAATATGCGGCTGGAAGGCGTGCGGGGCATGACACGTACAGTCATCGGCATTGCCGCAGCCTCCGTGCTTACTGATCTTCTGGCTTTTTTGCCGGCTGCCTCCACTGAACCGCTGCTCAGTGCCATCTGCGGCGGTGCCATGATGGGTGCAGGTGCCGGCATTATGCTGATGCGCGGCTACACCACCGGCGGCTCTGATCTGGCGGCATATCTCCTTCACCGGCGCATCCGCCGTATTCCCGTTGGCACACTGCTTCTTATTATTGATGCCGTCATCGTGGTCGGCGCAGCGCTGATAAAATGGCGCTTTGACGGCATTCTGTATTCCATCGCTGCTACCATTGCCTATTCCTTTGCCATTGATGCGGTGATGAACGGCATGGGGCGGGCAAAGCTTGCGCTCATTATTTCCGACCGCTACGCAGAGATCGGTGACGCCATAACGAAAAAAATCAGCCGCGGAGCAACAGTTCTCCGCGGTATCGGATGGTATACCGGTGTAAACAAAAACGTAGTTATGTGCGTTATGAAGCGGGCGGAGCTGTTCTCACTCCAACGGCTGGTAAAGGAGATCGATCCTACGGCGTTTATGATTATCACAGATGCAGCCGAAGTAATCGGCTCCGGCTTCAGTGAAGAGAAAAGAATCTGACCGTTCAAACCATCATCGAACAGCAATCGAATCAAATTTAACATTGACAAATCCACTGTAAGAATCGAAAGAAAAGAGGACGTTCTATGATAAATCGCTACATAAGCGAAAACGGACAGCTGAAAACCGCCGAGTCCGGTACCAAAGGTGCGTGGATCTCCCTCATAGCCCCTACGGACGGGGAAATCTCTGCCATTTCCAAAGAGCTCGCACTGGACGAAGATGTTCTCCGCGCGGCGCTGGATATGGAAGAGCGTTCCCGCTTGGAGATGGATGCGGCGTACACCATGATTCTGGTAAACATCCCCTACAGCAGTGTGCAGGCAGACCGGGAATTATACGATACCATGCCGCTTTCCATTATTCTCACGGCGGATGCGGCTGTCACCGTATGCTCAAAAGATACGTCCGTCCTCCGGCAGTTTGCCGACGGCAAGGTACGTGATTTCAATACGACAATGAAATCACGGTTTGTTCTGCAGATTCTGTACCGGGCGGCATCCCTTTACCTGTCCTGTCTCCGCAGTATCGACCGCCGCAGTGACGAAATTGAAAAAACGCTGCATAAATCCACAAAAAATAAAGAGCTGCTGGAACTTTTGAAACTGGAAAAAAGCCTTCTGTATTTTACCACCTCTCTCCGGGCCAACGAGCTTGTTCTGGAAAAACTTCTGCGTGTGGAAGCCATCAAAAAGTATCCGGAAGACGCGGAGCTGCTGGAGGACGTTATCATTGAAAACAAACAGGCTATCGAAATGGCGGCCATATACAGCGGTGTTCTGAACGAGCTGATGAATGCTTTCTCCTCCGTAATCTCCAACAATCTGAATATTGTGATGAAACTTTTGGCCATCATCACCATCGTTATGTCCGTGCCAACCATGATCTTCAGCGCATACGGCATGAACGTTTCTGCCGCCGGCATGCCCTTTGCCGAAAGCCCCTACGGATTCGCCATCATTTTAGGCATCTCCGTTCTTGCACTGATTATTACCGGCATCATTCTCGCAAAACTTCGCATCTTCAAATAAAGAGCAGCCGCCGTTCAGAACGGCGGCTTTTCTTTGCTATGACTAAATTTCGGAACGAACGCATATAGTAAAGCAGAAAATCCAGAGTCAGCAAAGGATGTGAATCTATGGATATGCGTGAACGTCCTCCGGTTCTCCCAGCCGTACGGTATGATCTTCGCCGCGGACTGAGCAGCGATGCGGCAGAAGAGGCAAAGAAACTTTTCGGAATCAACGTACTCACAAAAAAGAAACGGGACGGCTTCTTTCTGCAGTTTCTGCGCAATTTCAACGACCCGATTATAAAAATTCTGCTGGGCGCCCTGGGGGTAAATATCGCTGTCACTTTCGGGCACGTAAATTACCCGGAATGCGCCGGAATTGCCGCAGCCATTCTGATCGCTACCCTCGTCTCCACCCTATCCGAATACAGCAGTGCACGGGCGTTTGAGAGTTTAAGCGAAGCGGCCGATGTATCCACCGTCAGCGTCCGCCGCGGCGGTACGGTTCTTTCCCTGCCGGCGTCGGAAATTGCCGTCGGCGACGTAATCCAGCTTATGGGCGGATGTACCGTCCCCGCAGACGGCATTCTGACTGCGGGGACCCTTTCTGCCGATCAGTCGCCGCTTTCAGGAGAAAGCGAAGAAAAGCGAAAAACAAAAAATGCAGGCCTTGCGCAAAATTCCGTGGGGGAAATTCATCCCCACACGGTACACTGGGATTTAGACAATGCCCATCAGCTGTTCCGGGGCAGCAGGATCACAGACGGCGAGGGAGAGCTGCTCGTTCTGCGCGTGGGGGATGCCACCTTCTACGGCGGTGTGGCAGCAGACGTACAGGGAAGCCAACGCCCCAGTCCGCTGAAGGAACGGCTTGCCGGGCTTGCCAGAAGTGTCAGTTTTCTCGGCTACGTGGCGGCTGCCGCCATCGCATTCGCCTATCTGTTCAACGTATTCGTCATTGACAGCGGAATGAATCCCACCGTTATCCGGGAAAAGATTACCGATCTGTCCTTCTCCCTGCCGGCACTCATCCGTGCGCTCACCGTAGCTATCTCCATTCTGGTAGTCGCCGTTCCGGAGGGACTTCCCATGATGATTACCGTGGTGCTCTCCTCCAACCGGAAGCGCATGCTCAAGGCAGGCGTCCTCGTGCGGCGAATGGTGGGCATCGAGACAGCAGGCAATCTGAACATCCTGTTCACAGACAAAACCGGCACGCTGACCGCAGGAAAGCTGCAGGTTGTCTCCGTAATAACCGCTGACAGCTCGTTTGAGAGCGCACAGACGCTGAAAAAATGTCCGCCGATCCATTCCGCCCTTCGAACAAATCACGCCGTATGCGCCGCTATGGGGCGCGGAAACGCCACCGACCGCGCCCTGAATGAATTTTTCGGAAAATCAGGCGAAACAGATTATCCTGTACGGGGGCGCGTACCCTTTTCCTCCGAACGCAGATACAGCAGCGGATGGATGGAGCTGAACGGACAAACGAAAACGCTTGTCCGCGGGGCACCGGAGGTGCTGCTTTCCGATGCCGCATCTTATCTCGCAAAGGACGGGCGTGTATATCCCTTAACGCCGGTTGTCCTTGCCCGTATCCGAAACCACTGGCAATCTCTTGCCGGTGCCTCCTATCGCGTGCTCGCCGTTGCGGAAGCAAGCGGAGAAAACCGAACGGAAACGGGAGAGTTTTCCTCCCTCACATTCATCGCACTGATTGCCATCCGTGACCGGCTTCGTTCAGATGCCAAATCTGCCGTAGCCACCGCCCGCCGTGCCGGAATTCAGACGGTGATGATTACCGGCGACAACCCGCTGACTGCCGCATCCATCGCCCAGGAATGCGGGATCATCTCCCCGGATGGCGGGGCACACCGGGTACTTACCGGCGCAGAAATGGAAAAAATGTCGGACAGCGACCTTTCCGCCCTTATCCCCGAACTGGCTGTTGTTGCCCGAGCACTTCCCCAGGACAAAAGCCGTCTCGTTCGGCTTTCCCAGGGGCAGGGACTTGTGGTAGGCATGACCGGCGACGGCATCAACGATGCGCCGGCACTCTGCGCGGCAGACGTAGGTTTTGCCATGGGAAGCGGCACGGACGCGGCACGTGAAGCCGGCGATATCGTTATCACGGACGACCGCTTTTCCTCCATCACCAAGGCAGTTCTTTTCGGACGGACGATTTTTTTAAGCATCCGCAAATTCATCGTATTTCAACTTATGATGAATCTCAGCGCGGTTGGCATCTCGCTGATCGGCCCCTTTATCGGCGTAGAAAATCCGGTTACGGTGATCCAGATGCTGTGGGTGAACATCATCATGGATACGCTGGGTGCTCTTGCCTTTGCCGGGGAGCCCTCCCTTACGGAATATATGGGGCACGTTCCCAGGCGTCGGGATGAGCCGCTTCTTTCCGGTGAGATGATTGAATCCATTCTGCTGACAGGCGGATACACCCTTGCGCTGTGTCTGTGGTTTTTAAAATCCCCTGCCATGCACCGGGTGTTTTTCCGCGGAGACGATACGTATTACCTCACTGTATTTTTCGCAATGTTCATTTTCTGCGGTATCTTCAACAGCTTCAATGCCCGCACCGAACGGCTGAACATATTCTCCCACCTCTCCGGCAACAAACCGTTCATTCTCATTATGCTTGCCGTGGCAGTCATTCAGCTGATGATTCTTTATTTTGGCGGGGAGACGTTCCGCTGTGTTCCCCTCACCGTAAAAGAGATCACCCTGAGCGCGCTTCTCGCTTTCACTGTAATCCCGGCAGATTTTTTCCGGAAGCTGCTCCGCAGGCATTGGCGAAAATAGCGAAAATGAAAGCCGCCGCATATCAAAATGCGACGGCTCTCTTTTTTATTTCTTATGTTCCAGTGCACGGGCAGCGTTCAAAATCGCCGCAATACACACGCCCACGTCAGCAAACACGGCTGCCCACATGCCGGCATATCCCAAAGCCCCCAGCAGCAGAATCAATGCCTTTACCGACAAGGCAAATACGATACTCTGCCGGACGATCCGCACCGTACGGCGTGAAAGACGGATCGCATCCGCCACGGCAGAGGGGCGATCGTTCATCAACACCACGTCTGCCGCTTCAATAGCAGCATCCGTCCCCATCGCCCCCATAGCGATGCCTGCGTCCGCGCGCATAAGCGAGGGAGCATCGTTCATTCCGTCGCCCACGAACAAGAGCGTACCATGCCGTGTTTCCTTCAGGAGAGACTCCACGATGGTCATTTTATCCTGCGGCAAAAGTCCGGTGTGAACAAGGTCCAACGACGTTTCCCTCACCACCTTTGCCGCCGCCAACGGCGTGTCCCCCGTAAGCATCACCGTTTTCCGGATACCCATGGCTTTCAGAGACTGAATCGCCTGTTTGGCATCCGGCTTTACGGTATCGGCAACCACGATACAGCCGCCGTACCGTCCGTCCACCGCCACGTGAACCTCCGTTCCTGCCGCCTCTTCATAAAGACCCGTTACGCCATATTCAGCCATCATTCTCTCATTTCCGGCCAGAATCACCTGACCGTCCACCAGAGCACGTATTCCGTATCCTGCCTGCTCCGCCGCGTCGCTGACGCGATCCGTATCAATGGGGGAGCCGTAGGCTTCTCTTACAGATTGGGCAATCGGATGATCGGAATAGGCCTCCGCATGGGCGGCAAGCCGGAGAAGTTCCCCCTCGCTCATCCCTTCGGGATGGATCTCCGTTACACGGAATACCCCCTCGGTCAACGTGCCGGTTTTATCAAAGACAACTGTCTCCGCCCGGGCAAGCACCTCCAGATAACTGCCGCCCTTCACCAGAATACCGCGCCGTGATGCACCGCCGATACCGCCGAAAAACGTCAGCGGCACAGAAATGACCAACGCACAGGGACAGGAGATCACCAGGAAGATCAAAGCGCGGTGAACCCACGTCCGCCAGTCTCCAGTAAAAAGGGAGGGGATCAGAGCAAGCAGCACCGCACCGATCACCACAAGCGGCGTATACCAGCGAGCAAATTTCGTAATGAACTGCTCCGCCCTGGCTTTGCGGGCGGAAGCGTTTTCCACCAGTTCAAGAATCTGTGCCGCTGTAGACTGGGCATACGGCTTCGTCACACGGATGCGGAGAACACCGGACTGATTCACGCAGCCGCTTACCACCGCATCGCCGGCCATTGCCGTCCGGGGCATGCTTTCTCCGGTGATGGATGAAGTATCAAGAGTGGATGTGCCCTCAACGATCACACCGTCCAGCGGCAGCTTCTCCCCCGGCTTCACAACTACCACAGCCCCCACCGGCACCTCCGCCGGCGAGATCGCAAGAATGGTGCCGTCCTTTTCTACGTTGGCGTACGCGGGGCAAAGATCCATCATCTCAGCAATAGACCGGCGGGAGCGGGCAACGGCACAGCTCTGAAACAGCTCACCGATCTGATAAAACAGCATCACTGCTACGCCTTCCTCATAACTGCCCGTAATAAAGGCACCCACGGTAGCAAGCGACATAAGAAAATTTTCGTCAAACACCTGTCCGTGCACGATATTCACCGCCGCACGCAGGAGTATATCGTATCCCACCACGGCGTACGGAACAAGGAACAGGCAAAGTGACAAAATGCCCTCTGCCGGCAAAAGACATGCCGCCGCCAAAAGCACGGATGCTGCCAGAATCCGGTACAGCATCCGCTTTTGTTTTTTCGTCATACCGTTCTTCGTTTTCATTTTTCGCCTCAAACGATTACCCGGCAATCGGGATCCACACGGCGGCACGCCTTGGCCGCCAGCTTCACGATTTCATCAAATCGTCCGTCGTCAGCGGTCAGGATCATTTTCTGCGTAAGAAAATTCACGTGAACCTCCGTCACACCGTCAATCTTCCGGATTGCCTCCTCCATTTTCCGTGCACAATTGGCACAGTCCAGATCCTCCATCAAAAACGTTTTCGTCATATCTTAAATCTCCTTTCCGTATAGTATATGTTATTCCTGCAGATGGGCAGTACCCTGCCCCAGAATGGTGCGAACGTGATCGTCCGCCAGGGAGTAAAACACGTTTCTTCCCGTTTTGCGGGATTTAATCAGTTTGCTTGTACGGAGAATCCGCAGCTGGTGGGAAACCGCCGTTTGTGTCAGCCCCAGCAGTTCAGAAAGATCTCCCACACACAGCTCCTCCGTAAACAGCGCGTACAGAATCCGCACCCTGGTGGTATCGCCGAAAATTTTGAACCATTCCGCAAGATCCGCCATCATTTCTTCATCCGGCATTTCCCCGGCAATATGCTCCGCCGCTTCCGGCGTGATGCAGACGAACTCCTTTGTTTCTTTCATTCTATCACCTCTATTCCGAAAATACATGAGCACTTGTTCATGTATTTGTTTCATTGTACAGCAAATATAAAGACTTGTCAAGAAATATATGCAAAAAGGATGACATTTTTCAAAAAATAGTATATAATATGGTTTAAGAAATACGTAAACACGCCGTCTGCGGGATATTGCGAAAAAATTTTTATTTTTCTCGAAAATATGTGACCGAAACTTGTTTCCGTGCGTGTATATGGCAAAGGAGTGATCAGATGCAGTCGGATACTGAAGGCGCTTCCTTCGAACGTGTATATTCTGTTTATGCGGATATGCTGTACCGTTTGGCTGTTTCCATGCTGCGCAGTTCCGACGATGCGGAAGATGCGGTGCAAAACGTGTTCTGCCGATATCTGGATCGCGCTCCTGCCTTTCGTGACAATGAGCACGAAAAGGCGTGGCTTCTCCGTGTAACCATCAATCAATGCAAGGATCTGATGCGGCGGCGCAAGATCCGTGCCTGGCTTCCCATTGAGGCATTGACCGATGTGGGTGTGCGTGAAAAAAGCACGCCGGCACTGGATGCCATCTATGCACTTCCCGAAAAATATAAAACCGTCATCATCCTGCATTATCTGGAAGAAATGAGTATTGACGAGATCGCCTCCGCCCTTTCCCTCTCCCCCTCTGCCGTCAAAATGCGGCTGAGCCGCGGACGGGATATGATGCGGGATGTGATCCTTCACTCCTGAGCCACTGAATCAAAACGAAAAGAAAGGAGTTCCCCGTGCTGGACGAAGAATCCGTTCAAACGTATAAATCCATTCGACTCACCCGGGATCTGCGCCCGGAAATTCAGGCGCTGCATACAAAAGCGCATACACCGTTCGCCAGGCAGTCATTTCTGCGGCCGGCGGCCGCGCTGTGTTCCGTTGCCCTCATCGCCGCCGTGCTCTTTTCCGTACTGCTTCCAAACAAGCCAGGCATATATACCGGTGACGGGATAGTGGGGAAAGAAGCACGCACCGCAGTTACGGAATCCGTTTCTTACACCGGCGGTCTTATGCGTGCAAGCATTGGCGCATCCCCGGAGGACACTCCGCAGAAAACCGCATCCTACTGCGTTCCCCTTCGCCTCTCCTACGGTCAGGACGTAACGGTTGCCATCTCCGGCGGTGCTCTGCTTCTGCCCCTTAATGACGGCAGTTACGTGTATGCCGGTGCATTCGGTGCTGTGCATGACGGCACTTCCCTGTACTGGTCGCTGGACGGCTGGGAGGCAGAATCCCCCATTAGCGCCGATATCCTCGCGGAAAACGGCGACGTGATTGACAGGATCACCCTTACCTATGATGCCGCGGACGGCATTTGGCTTATCGCCAACACAATGTCCGAAAAATAAATCTATAAATTTCAAAAGAAAAGGAAAGAATCACTATGTTTAAGAAAATCGTAACCGCACTTCTCGCATCCGCTATGCTGCTCTCCGTTGCTGCCTGCGGCAAGAAACCCAGCGAAGATGTTAACAACAATCAGAACGAAGAAAACAACGGCGAAGCACAGGTAGAAATCACCGATTCTCTGGAGCTTCTGAACACCGTATGGGCACTGTATGCCGACGAGGAAAAGTTCCCCGCAGCCGGCGGTGACTATTCTGAAGAAAATATGTCCATGGACGGTCCCGGCAAATATGGTCTTTCCGACGCGGAAGCAGTACAGGCTACCCTGAACTTCCCTGCCGCTGAAATCGCAAAGATCGACGACGCCGCTTCTCTTATTCACATGATGAATCTGAACACCTTTACCTGCGGCGCATACCGCACGGTAGAAGGCACCGATATGGCAGCACTTGCCAAGGCAATCGAGACCCAGGTAATGGGCAACCAGTGGATGTGCGGATTCCCGGAGAAGATGTTCGTAGCTTCCGTTGGTGAGTATCTGGTTTCCGCTTACGGCAACGGCGAGCTCATCGACAACCTCAAGGCAAAGCTGGCCGAGGCCTATCCCTCCGCTGAGGTACTGTTCGATCAGAACATCGAGTAATCTCTGCAGGATAACTGACATAACCGCGGTGCCTCTGTTCCCGACAGGGGCACCGTTTTTCTAAAAAGCGCAAGGATTCGAAAAATCTTACGATCCGCAAGGAGAAAACGCATGTTATTTTCCAGCATCCCGTTTTTGTTTTATTATCTCGCCATTGTACTCGTTCTCTACGCACTGTGCCCCCGAAAACTGAAAAACGGCGTTTTGCTTCTTGCCAGCCTGTTCTTCTATTTCTGGGGGGAACCGGAATACACCCTTCTGATGCTCGCCTCCATCACTATCAGTTATATTTCCGCTATCCTGGTTGAAAAACACCGGGGAAAGCCCCTTGCCAAAGTCTTTCTTTGGTTTGGTGTAGGAGCCGGCCTTCTCTTCCTCGGCTTTTTCAAGTATGCCGATTTCTTCCTCACCAATATCAATGCGGTCTTCGGTGTGAGCATTCCCCTGCTGCGCATTGCCCTGCCCATCGGTATCAGCTTTTATACCTTTCAGAGCATCAGTTACGTCATTGACGTGTACCGCGGCGACACACCGGCACAGAAGAATTACGTGACGCTTGCCACCTACGTGTCGCTGTTTCCCCAGCTGATTGCCGGCCCCATCGTCCGTTATACGGATATAGAGCACGACCTATCCCACCGCACCCATTCTCTTGAAAAGATCGCCTCCGGTGCATTCCGATTCACCGTAGGTCTTTCCAAAAAGATTCTCATTGCCAATCAGCTCGGAGAGCTCTGCGATGCCTTCCGTGCCTCCGACGAAAAAGCCGTGGCGTTCTACTGGCTGTATGCGGTGGCGTTTGCTCTGCATATCTATTTTGACTTCTCCGGCTATTCGGACATGGCCATCGGTCTTGGCCGCATCCTGGGATTCCGCTTTATGGAAAACTTCAACTATCCCTTCATCTCCAAAAGCATTACCGAGTTCTGGCGCCGCTGGCACATGTCCCTCGGCTCCTGGTTTCGGGATTACGTCTATATTCCCATGGGCGGCAACCGCTGCTCTACGCCCCGCTGGCTGTTTAACATCTTCATCGTATGGATGCTCACAGGCTTCTGGCACGGAGCGGACTGGAACTTCGTGATCTGGGGGCTGTATTTTGCCTTCTTCCTCATCATCGAAAAGCTGTGGCTGGGCAAGCTTCTGAAAAAAGCACCTGCCCTGCTGTCCCGCCTCTATCTTCTGTTTTTGGTGCTCATCAGCTTCGTGATTTTCAACGCCACCAGCATGGGAGCTGTGTTCTCGGATCTTGGCGGTCTCTTCGGTGCCGGCGGCATTCCGGCCGTTACCGCCGAAACGATATACTACCTCCGCAGTTACGCCGTAATTCTGATTTTCGGCATCATCGGCGCCACGCCTGCTGTGAAAATCGCTGCCACCAAATTCGCGGAAAGCAAAAAAACGCAGAAGATTGCAAACCTGCTTGAAGCTCCGGTAATGGTGGTACTTCTTCTCGTTATTACCGCTTATCTTGTGGACGGCTCGTTCAACCCGTTCCTCTATTTCAGATTCTGATGAAAGGCAGGAAAAACGTTTATGAGTAACAAAGTAAAAGATTTCACCGTAGCCGTGCTGTTCTGCCTGTTTATCGTCGGCGGATGCGTGGTATGCCTGCTGAACCCGCCTAACGCCCACTCCGATACGGAAAGACGTGCACTGGCACAGTTTCCGAAAATCACGTGGGACGCCGTTCTTGACACTACCTGGATGCAGGATTTTGAGGACTACACCCTGGATCAGTTCCCGCTTCGCGATACGTTCCGCCGGCTGAAAGCGTTTACCCATTATTATATCTTCGCGCAGAAGGATAACAACGATATTTATATCGCCGGTGATGTAGTTTCCAAGCTGGATTTCCCGCTCCGGGAGGATAACGTACTCCATGCGGCCATCCGCTTTGAGGATATGTACGAAAAATTCTTTAAAGATACGGATGCAAATATGTACTACGCCGTCATTCCGGACAAGAACTACTTCATGGCAGAGGCAAACGGCTATCCCGCGCTGGATTATGACCGGCTCCTTGCAATCATGGAAGAAAACATGACCGATTTCTCCTATATTGACATTTTCGGTCAGTTGTCTCTCAGTGATTACTACCGCACGGATACCCACTGGAAGCAGGAATCCCTCTTTGGCGTAGCGGACACGCTGGCCGGTGCCATGGGCGTGGGAGATCACCTGAACAAGGAGTTTACTGCCGTGACGCACACACCGTTCTACGGCGTGTATTACGGCCAGGCGGCACTGCCTCTCCCGCCGGATACACTCACCTATCTCACCAGTGACGTGCTGGACGGATGCACCGTGACGAATTTCGAAACGGGCAAAACAGGCTCTGTGTACGATCTGTCAAAGCTCACCTCACAGGATCCGTACGAGATGTATCTCTCCGGCCCCATTTCGCTTTTGACTATTGAGAATCCTGCTGCCGAGACGGAGCGGGAGCTGGTGATATTCCGTGATTCTTTCGGCAGCAGCATCGCACCGCTTCTGGTGCCTGCCTACTCCAAGATCACGCTGGTGGATATCCGCTATATCCTGCCGGATTATATTGAGCGTTTCGTGGATCTCACCACGGCGGACGACGTTTTGTTCCTTTACAGCACGCTGGTGCTGAACAGTTCGAAAGACACGCTGAAGTGAGTAAAAAAGCAGATCCTCCATAAGGGAGGATCTGCTTTTGTTATTTGAGTTGACAGTGGAAGACTGCAGTTTTGTAACCGAATATGCCGGAATCGAAATTGCCGCTTTTACTGCCCGCTTTGCTATAGGGCGTCTGAACATCGTCAAATGGCAAAGCCCCTTTAGTGATAGCCGTGTTGGTTACAAACTTGAATATATACTGGTACAATTCTTCACTTTCATGTTCCTTGCGCAATGAGGTAGTCACACAGTTGTTTATCACAAATCCGTGCACGCGCTGGAGTCCGCCGAGACTGATGCCTATCATCTGATCTTCATAAAAAACGGCAAACCCGAAAACAGAATGCTCCTCATTTCCGAGAACATCTCTTTGGTAGAGATCCTGCTTCATGTGTGGAATGTAGTGTGTGTAGCATCCATTCTTTGCGCAAAATGCCCTTACAGTATCATACTCTTCGTATTGTATCGAGCGCACCGAATACCCGACAGGCGGTGTAATCACATACGGTTCACCGGTATAATACCGTTCCTCATAACGTCTGATTTCGGATATGTTCACACCGAACCCCGCAAGCGTATCCGTTACAGTTCCGTCATCATCCATCGTATAGATAGACATATCAAACCGGTCGCCGGAAAACCTTTTCAGATACTGGGCAATTCTTTCGTAGTCTTCGCACACAATATCTCCCTCGAATCTGCCATCCCATTCCGTAAACCAGATAAATCCGTCACGGAAGTCCTCACCGCTGTACAGTGCCGCGCCGCCGTTGACCCGACAGCAGATAGCAGCATATCCGTATTTCAGCGCGTTGTGTTCAAGCATGAAATCAATAACCTCATCGGTATCTGCTATCTTGAAATCCTTAAACTCGTGTGTCAGCCGTGCGCCTACCGTGTCGTTGAAAAAGTCGCCGTAGAATGCCTCTGTTTTCTCTGTTTGTTTCCGGTATTCCGCAGGACTTACGCCGTATTGCTTTTTGAATGCCCGGGTAAAACTTTCGTGGGCTTCATACCCGCAGTCAAAAGCAATATCAAGAATATCCCGTTCTGTAGTACGCAGCAGACGTGCCGCTTTCTTCATACGGCTGAATCGCACGTATTCCATTACGGTAAATCCGGTGTGTGCAAAAAAACACGGTTAAAATAATCTGTGGAAAATCCTGCATGGGCGGCAACATCCTCAATGGTTATTTCACTGCTTTTGTTTTCTTCCCGAATGTATTTCAGTGCTTTGGTAATCAGTTCACTGTTTTCCACTGGATAGTCCTCCTATTCCCGTTTCTCAAACATCCGGCCGTCTGTCTGTGCGTATAGTATACCACAACCGGGTCACTTTGTCTTGACAGAAAACGCTGTGTTGGTATAAAAATCACCGCTGGATTGCCCTTAGCGGACATTCCGGCGGTGATTCATTTTACTTTATCTCCGGCAAACTTGCGGCGGCCACGGACTGACCGACGCGGCGGCTGCTTTCATCGGGAATGTGAAGCTGAATCTTTTCGTTCAGCTCAGGGAATTCCTCTTTCAGCACCGCTTTCGCTTTTTCCAGAAGGATCACGCCGCCTTCACCGGACGTAACCCGTCCCATGATAAGCACGTGCTTAATATCGTAGAACAGAGCGTAGTACGCGATAGTATAACCGAAGTACACACCAATGGTATCGTAGATCTTAGCGGCGCGCTCGTCGCCCTTTGCCATAAGTCCCTGCACTACCTTCAGCTTTTCCGC
>JAZQDY010000016.1:0-4259 GCA_045547015.1 Eubacteriales bacterium
CCGGCGGTCTTGACTTAAGGGGGATGAAAAGGGGGGCCGGTTATTCCTGAACGATGAAATAGCATTTAGTTTCTTCCAAAATTACACGGTTCGCCCCTTCATTGACGGTGGCAGTAACCAGCAGATAGAAGGATCCGGGTGCCTGCCCGCGCAGGGAGACAGCAATATCCGTTATCGTGTTCTTATCAGTCAGATCCTCAAAATAACCGGTGTAAAGGAATTGACCGTAATTCGCACTGCCGACCGTTGTATCCTGTCGGTAGAGATACAGGGTGAGCTTGCAGTCGGCGGAGATATTTCTGGATTCGACGGATACTTTATACTGAGAATCCGCCTTGCATAAGCGGGAGGGTGCCGTGATCTTCAAGGAAGGCTCTGCCAGTGGTGTCAGAGTGCAAATCAAGGAGTCGGAGACGGCAATTCTTCCGTTCAGAGGTGCTGTATCCGCAACGGTGCGAGATACGATCCAATCCACGGTGAATGGCAGAACCAAACCGTTTTCGTCATACATCCGAGGAACCAATTCAGAGTTGAATTGCAGATGCAGCGTTTGTTTGCCGCTTGCCAATGCATCCAGCGGAATGATAAAGCAGTTGCCGGATGCGCCGGATCGCATAATATAACGCGTGGTCGTATTGCCAATGCGCACGGAAAGACTCAGATCGGCAGGAATCAGTTGTGTCTGCCCGAGCGTAAGCACAAGTGCGGAGGCACGGTTGTCCCAGATAGAGGCTTGACCGGCGGCAGGAGTATAGGTGTAGCAAATGGATGCCGTGTTGGGAGAATCGGAAGCACATTCCAATATAAAGGAGGCTTCCTGGGTGACTCCGATGGACCGGCTGCTCTGGAGAGCAGGTGCTTCGTTGGGAATCTTTACAGCATTAACGGTGATTTCGCTGGTGACATCTGCACCAAATACTACCTGAAAAGAACCTGCGGGAATATACGATTCTGCACGTGAGAAATCCACAACGAACCGATATGTGAAGTCTTTTGGATCGCTTCCGAACGTATCGTACTGAAAAGGAACGACAGCGCCCATTCTTGTAAATGAGACCAGGGGCAGGGAAGAAGTCGGCGCGGATACAGTATGGTGCCAGTACGTTCCGTCTGCCATCATGATCAGCGTAGTACCGGTCGGCAGTGTCAGGGGCGTGCCGTCTGACACTTTTTTGAAGGACAGATGCTGATTATTGTATTCGTCCGGACGGTAATGCTTCACTGTGTACTGAATGGAGAAGGAAGAATCACGGCTGATCTGGAACGAGGGCACGTCGTCGATGTTGGAAAATTTCTGACCGTAAACGGCTTTCGTTTCCAGCAGGGCATTCTCCGCTGTGCCGAGGACTTTGACAAAATAGTTTTTATTTGCGTTCAGTTTGGTGAGGACGTATTTGCCGGATGCATCAGGCACACAAGGCGATCCGGGAGCCGAAAGATCTCCTTCGTGCAGGGTAACCGACCAGTTTCGCTTATGGAAGTTATCAGCAAGGGCAGTTGTGAAGGTGTAGTTATGGTCACCGTCCGTACTGGCGTGTGTTACGGTAACGCCGGGCGCCAGAAGAAACTCAACCTTGGCTTCGTCCGTCAGATATTGGATCGACAAACTGTTTTCAGAGGCGATGTGGTTGCGGTCTTCTTTGGCTCTGGCGTAAATGTAATAAAACGTGTTCGTATGGATGGGCGCAATGACAATTTCGTTTTGCCACTGCATCTCGGTCATAACACCGTCCCAGATGTACTGACTTCCGTATTCATACTGCGGCAGAGGTTCGGAAGGGGTGGCAACAGGTGTTACAATCTGGATACCCTTTGCATCGCCTACGATAACGGAAGCACACGTAGGGGTATCCGGGGTCGGCCACTGGATGCGGAAAATTGTAAAAAGGCATTTGGCCGTTGCGCCGCCGGCACTTAGTTCTGCATAATAGCTGCCGGCATGTTCGGGGGCAATCTCAGAGCCGAGATCTCCCCAGGTCTGATATACACCGTCGTCCAGTGTATCCCAGGCAGGATCGAATACCTTGACATACTTCAATACAGGCTTTGCCCCTAACCAGTTCGGAGAATCGATATCTCCGCCCAAGGCGGCGGGGTGCTTGTTGCCGTCGTAGTTTGCGTTAGAGGCAGAAACGGTGGCAATTGCCGTATGGCCGCTGCACTCGCTGCACAACTCGATCAGCATGTTGTCTTTTGCTGTGTAGGAGAGATTGGTGTGATAGCACTTTTCCCACAGCGCGTACAGATAAATTGCCTGGCTGTCTACCATGGTAAGGTTCAAAATATTATTCTGCTGATCGTCGAATACTTTTTCCCCTTCGGGCGAATATGCCCAGCCGACGAATTTGTATCCTTTACACCGGAACCCGTTGGGAGGCAGCTGTGCCGGTACGTCCTGCGTACACGGAGTTTCCGGCGTTTCACCTGTACAATCCGCGCCGCTGGGGGCGTTGGCAACAAATCGGATCACGTATCCTTTTTTGTCCCATTGGGCATACAATACGAGAAGCTTGTCGTCGTGGGCACCCTGGGAGAGGCAGATCTCGCAATCCGTAGTATGTATACCCATGCCGGGTGATTCAGCGGAAGATGAGAGATCGTAGGTGTGACCGACCTTGTAGGAGAATCCTGTTCCGTTGGGTGCAGTATTCCAGCCAACGATTTTGTATCCGGTGCGTTCGAATGTCGTACCGGAGATAGGCACAGGGCACGAGCCGTCTGCCAGTGCTTTGTATTGGTTGGCGATATATTCACCGGTACCGAAGAAGTTTTCCGTATAGTGAATTTTGTAATGCGCTTCACCGCTGTTTTTCGAACGCCGATGGTCTGTGAAGCGGTCGTTTGCGTCGGTGATGTTTACGGTGATCTTACTTTCGAAAAACGGATTGTCCATATCACCGTAGATGTCTACCGTGCCGCCGTTGACCAGAATGGAACCCTTCAGACGGACATTTCCCCACGCCGTTGCATGAGATTCTGCAATTTCGTGATTATGATACTTTGCGTCGCCGATTTCCACTTTACCGCCCTCAACGTCCAGGCTGTGACAGCTGTGATTTCCGTTTGCAGTGTTGACCGGATCCTCGAGGATGCAGTAATAGTAGAGGGAAGAGGCACCGCTGTTCAGATAGAAACCACCGCCGAGCAATCCTGCCGTGTTTCCGGAAACGTGCGGACAGAACGCATGCCGGTTGGCACCAGATTCGCTGTATATGGAATATTCACCGGAATACTCCAGCGGATATCCGGGCGCGTGATCCAGCAGACAGCCGATTTTTACCGTGATGGTGTACGTGCTTCCGTCGGGACTGCGGACGGCAACGCCGCCGCCGCATTCGCCGGCAGTATTACTGCACAGATAACCGCTGAGCATGATTACGTTTACGGCCATGGTTTCTGAAGAAACGAATACGCCGCCGCCATCTTTCGCTGCACTGTTATATTGGATTTTTCCGTTGTAAATGGTTACGTTGCCGTCGGAAACGTAGATGCCGCCGCCGTTGACTGCGGTATTGGCGAAAAGGGAAGAGTCACCGCCGATGGTGCCGTCTTTCATAAAGAAGTCACCGCCGTCAACGAATCCGCCGCCGCCGCATCCGCCGTTTGAATACAGACTGGCTACTGCTGTGTTTTGCGCAATGGTACCGCCGTTCATGGTAAAACTGCCGTACCGGACGAAGAATCCGCCGCCAAAACCGCCAAAACCGGAAGCGATTGCATCGGCCGTATTGTTGATAACGGAACCGCCGTTCATGATGAAGCTACCGCCCTGGACGAAGAATCCGCCGCCGTTGGCAGGTGCAGAATCCGTGGGCATTACGGAGTTATTGCGGAACGAGCCGTTGTTGAGCACCAGACCGCCGCCGGATACGTAGGCGCCGCCGCCGTTCTGGGCAGTGTTATATTCTACTGCGCCGTTGTTGATCGTTACTTCACCGCCGGCAACATACACACCGCCGCCGTTCGAGGCGGAATTGGATCTTCCGGAGGCGCCGATGCTGCCATCATTCATGATGAAGTTACCGGTGAGAACGGCTATGCCGCCGCCGTTGGCGGCAGTATTACTGACAATTTCAATATTGTCGTAATCCATGTGGAAAAAGCCGTTGTTGACGCAAACTGCACCGCCCGTATGGGCATAGTTGTTATCAAGAACAACTTTGCCTGCGGGGTAATGCGTATTGTTCACCTTGAATCCCGCAGGATTTGATACCGTACCTTCAATATAGATACCGCCGCCGTACGTTTCGTTGGAGAGG
>JAZQDY010000017.1:0-5229 GCA_045547015.1 Eubacteriales bacterium
TTGTTGCATTATTTGAATCGCACCACCACAATAGTGGTGAGTAAGTGCGCACTTGCAGGCAAACAAAAAGCCTCCCTTGTGTAAAGGGAGGTGGCACGGGCTGCCGTGACGGAGGGATTGTAAAAGTTAAAATTTGCACCAAAACAATCCCTCAGTCAGCTTCGCTGACAGCTCCCTTTACACAAGGGAGCCTTTGGCTGTAATCGTTCGCCGGTCTGTTGTTTTATTGTAAAAACTGTCCTTAAGAACCCGAAGCCTTCACCGGCGGGATTTCGTTTATGTCAGCGTTGAAACCAAAGCATATCGGAGGATGGTTTTTTTGCCCGTTTTTTCGGAATTGTTACAAGAACGGCGGCGGCAAACACATCTGCGGCACCGGCCTCACGAAGCAATGCGGCACAGTGGGAAAGCGTACTGCCGGAGGTGAGAATATCGTCACAGAGAATAATTCGTTTTCCGCGGCACGCATCCGGATTTTTCAAAAGGAGAGAGCCCGCCGCATTTTCCATTCGCTCCCGGTTGGAGAGCGATTTCTGCTCATTTCCAGCGTGTCTTTGGAACAGCGACGCATAGACCGCACCGGTATCCTGCGCACAGAAACTTGCCAGGCGTTGTGCCTGATCTATGCCGTTTTCATTCTTATTTCGGTTGATGCGCGGCGGATACGTGATCGTCCATTGACGGATATCCTCGCCATTTTCCAGAAACAATCGAAGCAGTTCCCGGGACAGCATACGGGCAAGCAGTCTCGCCGCCGTGTCATCGGTACTTGATTTTAACGTATAGATTAGCTTATTACAAGGGGAATCCTTTACTCCCGGCCGGTAAAAGCCTACGGCGGCAGCGTGTCTGCCGCCCAGGTTCGTCATGGTATTTTGAATCAAAACCGGTGTACACAGGCACTCGGGAGCCTTGCGGTGACACACAGGGCACCGTACGGATAGATCAGCGGAGAGCGCTTCTTCGCACGCCGGACATACGTGGGCAGTTTCCCCGTTATCGATCAACTCTCCGCATAGTGGACATCGTCGCGGAAACAGCCATTGCAGGAGTGTGTGGCCCCATTTCTGCACAAGCTTCATTGTTCGGCGATCTCCTTGGCGAAGAAGGCAAGATTCGTACACCGTACTGCGTGCCGGTCATTTTCTACCATCTCGGCGAGAATATCCTGCCGACCCACGAGAATCACCATTTTTTCCGCGCGGGTAACGGCAGTATACAGCAGATGACGCGTCCTCAGCATAGGCGGGCAGTTGAAGATTGGCAGAATCACTACCGGATACTCACTGCCTTGACTCTTGTGCACTGTTACCGCATAGGCGTGTTCCAGCTCATCCAGCATGGAGAATTCATAAATCGTTTCTCTCTCATCAAAAGAAACCACCAGTGATTCAGAAATGGGATCAATATCCGTAATGATACCTATATCGCCGTTGAAAATACCCATGCCTTCTTTCCCGTTTTTCTCCCACACCAGGGAATAGTCGTTTTTGATCTGCATGACGCGGTCGCCCTCCCGGAAGATAACGTCGCGCACGGCCCGTTCCGCTTTTTCCGGTGATGGAGGATTCAAGGCAGCCTGCAGCAGCTGATTCAGCCGGCTTGTACCGGCGGCACCGCTGTGGGAGGGTGTGATGATCTGTATGGTGGGGACGATCTGCTCGCCGTAGGAACGGGGCAGTCTGTTTTTACAAAGATCGGCAATGGTGGAGGCAATCTCCTCGTCCGTTTTTCGTGTCAGGAAAAAGAAATCCTTGTTTTTTTCGGTGATGTTGGGGAAACGCCCCTCGTTGATGGCATGGGAGTTGGTAACAATCAGACTTTCTTCTGCCTGTCGGAATATATCCGTAAGACGAATTGTGGGGAAAACGCCGGAGGTGATCAGATCGCCCAGCACGTTGCCGGCCCCAACGGAGGGAAGCTGTTCCGCGTCTCCGATCAGAATCAGGCGGGCACCGTTTTTGACGGCACGAAGAAGAGCTTCCAAAAGGAGAATATCCAGCATGGAGCACTCGTCCAGTATGATGACATCTTCATCCAGATAATTTTTTTCATTGCGTTGGAACGACGTGCGTTCCTCCCCTCCGTATTCCATTTCCAAAAGACGATGAATCGTTTTTGCTTCCCGGGCAGTGGCCTCACTCATTCGCTTGGCGGCACGTCCGGTGGGGGCGGCCAAAGCGCAGTCCATGCCGAGACTTTCAAAAATGGAAATCAGTGCCCGGATGATCGTTGTTTTTCCCGTGCCGGGACCGCCGGTAAGAATCATTACTCCGTCACTGAGCGCTGTGCGAATTGCGTGCTTCTGCATGGGGGCATATTCGATTTTGTTTTCCGCTTCCATCTGCCATATGAGCCGCTCTGTATCGCCGCTCTCCAAGCGTGGACAGAGCCGGCTGAGCGCTGCAAGTTTTTTTGCGGAAAACTGTTCGGCACGATGGTACATGGGCAGGTATACGTAGAAAACGCCCTCGCGCTGTACCACGTACAGCCGCTTGTCCTGGATCATCGCAGTGATAGTTTCCAGAATTCGCTGCGGCGGAACAGAAAGCATTTCCGATGATAGCCGGATTACCTCAGTATCCGGAAGACAGGTATGCCCGCTTCGCTGTGCTTCATTGGAAAGAATAAAAGATACACCGGCGGCGATTCGATCACCGGAATCGGCGGCAATTCCGAGAGACATGGCAAGGCGGTCCGCCCCCTTGAATCCGATACCGTCGATATCGGAGCAGAGCAGATAGGGATTTTCACGGAGGCGGTCAACGGAATCACCGCCCCAGCGTTTGTAGATTTTCACTGCGGCCGCCGGTGTGAAATAATCCTTACAGAACATCATTACGGCCCGCACACCTGCCGTCTGTGCAAAATTTTCGCTGATGGCGGCGGCTTTTTTGGGAGAGATGCCGGGGATTTCTGAAAGCCACTCCGGGTGGTTGGAAAGAACGTCAAAAGTGTCAGGCCCGAATTTCTCCACAATCCGTGCGGCTGTGCGCGGACCGATTCCTTTTATATTGCCAGCAGACAGATAACGCAGGATATCGCCTTCCTCAGCAGGCAGTGTTTTTTCAAAATATTCCGCTTTGAACTGCATGCCGTATACGGTATGGTTGATCCAACTTCCCTGCGCGGTGATTTTATCGCCTTCCGTGAGGAAGGGAAGCGTGCCGGTAACGGTGATTGCCTCTCCGTCCGGTGATTCGATTTCGCATACGGTATACCCATTGTCATCGTTCTGATAAATGATGGCGGCAACTGTGCCGGACACGGTGTGCTTGTCCGGCGTTTTTGCTGAAGGTTGTGAAAATGCCATAAATCCGTGCCGGAAGGCCGGCATCCTTTCTAATTCTCGTTTGTATTATTATACTCCAAATCTGTTTGATTGTCAATTTTTTTACTGAGACGGCGGGCCAGTCGGTTAAGAATTCCGCGCAGTTCATATACTGCAGAGAAGAAACCGTATACGGAAAACATGGCAATAAAAATCAGAATGACGTCGCCCATACTGTACCTCCATTTTGCGTAGTATCCGTTATTACCATATGCACACGGCCGCAAAATGACACACGCATGTACTGCTCAGAAAAAAAGAAAGGGGAGAACAGTCCGTGTTCTCCCCAGCGATATAGTATTAAAGCAGCGCCTTTTTCAGTTCTTCTGCCAGATCACGTGCCTCCCAGGGCATGTTCAAATCTTCTCTGCCCATGTGACCGTACGCGGCGATCTGACGGTAGATGGGACGGCGGAGATCGAACTTCTCGATAATAGCTGCAGGACGCAGATCCACATGCTCAGCGATATAGGCGGAAATCTTTTCTTCCTCGATTTTTGCCGTGCCAAAGGTATCAATCAGTACGGAAACCGGGCGGGCTACGCCGATAGCGTATGCAATCTGTACCTCACATTTGTCGGCAAGACCGGCAGCGACTACGTTTTTGGCAATGTATCGTGCCATGTAGGAAGCGGATCGGTCAACCTTGGTCGGATCCTTACCGGAGAAAGCACCGCCGCCGTGACGGGAATATCCGCCATAGGTATCCACGATGATCTTACGGCCGGTGAGACCGCTGTCTCCGTGAGGACCGCCGATCACAAATCGACCGGTGGGATTTACATGAATGGTGGTGTTGGCGTCAATCATGGCGGGATCGACAATGGGGGTAATCACGTGTTTGATAACGTCAGCACGAATCTGCTCCAGCTCTGCCTCTGGATCGTGCTGGGAGGAAACGACGATCGTATCAATGCGTACCGGCTTGCCGTCCTCGTATTCCACCGTTACCTGGGTTTTTCCATCCGGACGGAGATAGGGAAGCGTGCCGTTCTTCCGCACGGTGGTAAGCTGCATGGCCAGTTTGTGGGAGACGGAGATAGGATAGGGCATCAGCTCCGGCGTTTCGTTGCAGGCGTAGCCGAACATGAGTCCCTGATCGCCGGCGCCGATGTCAAAGCGGTCCGTATCGCCGTTTTTTGCCTCCAAAGATTTGTCCACACCCAGAGCGATATCGGCAGATTGCTCGTGGATGGAGTTGAGCACTGCGCATGTGTCGCAGTCAAAGCCGTATTTGGCACGGTCATAGCCGATACTGCGTACGGTTTCACGAACGATATTTTGGATATCCACGTATCCGGAAGTGGTAATTTCACCGAGAACCATCACAAGGCCGGTGGTGCAGGTTGTTTCGCATGCGACACGGGACATGGGATCCTGACGGAGCATTTCGTCCAGGATCGCGTCGGAAATCTGATCGCAGATTTTATCCGGATGCCCTTCGGTTACAGATTCAGAAGTGAAAAGATACTTGGTTTTGCTCATTTTGTTTCCTTTCTATGGCGAAAAACAAGAAAGCCTCGGACAAGAGTCCGGGGCAAAGACACAAAGGTTTTGCGTGCGACTCTTATCTATCGGGAATTAGCACCTTGCCGACTTTCATCGGTAGGTTGCCGGGCTTCATGGGGCCAGTCCCTCCGCCACTCTTGATAAGATATATTTTTTACGTATAAAAGTATATCACAGATTTTTCGAAAAATCAATAGATATTTTTGAAAAACGACAGAAAAGATGCGCCGCAGATCGTCTGCGACGCATCTTCTTGTAAGATGAAAACCCCGCCATAGTGGCGGGGTTCCATAAAGGCTTTGCCGATGAGCAGAAAGCAAATAAAAATTCAGCGTAGAATGATCTTGTGTCAAAGGCTCCCTTGTGTAAAGGGAGCTGTCAGCGAAGCT
>JAZQDY010000018.1:0-12499 GCA_045547015.1 Eubacteriales bacterium
TTTGCCTTTTCGAGCAGCTTTGCGCTGTCGACATATTTCTTACCCTTAAACATCTATGCGTCCTCCTTATTCCTCAACCGTGATACCCATGGAACGGGCAGTACCGGCGACCATGCTCATAGCCGCTTCCAGAGATGCTGCGTTCAGATCGGGCATCTTGGTCTCGGCGATCTGCTTCACCTGTTCCTTGGTGAGCTTTGCTACCTTGGTCTTGTTCGGAGTAGCGGATGCAGTCTCGATGCCGCAGGCCTTCTTGATAAGAACGGCTGCCGGCGGGGTCTTGGTGATAAAGGTAAAAGAACGGTCAGCATATACGGTGATAACAACCGGGATGATCAGACCGATATCCTTCTTGGTGCGCTCATTGAATTCCTTCGTAAAGTTCGGAATTGCTACGCCATACTGGCTGAGTGCAGGACCTACCGGCGGTGCGGGAGTTGCTTTACCTGCCTGCAGCTGGAGTTTGACGTAACCGACGATTTTCTTTGCCATAAGAAAAAACCTCCATATGTGGTTTATGACGGAAGAATAAGAAAAATTTTCTTCCTCCCACGATTCCGGCACTTTGTACATGACGGGAGACCGGTTCCCTGAATTTCACAAAAATACTGGATACTCAGTTTGCCGCGCTGCGGCGAACGTGTTTGACATCCAGATTGATCGGCATATCGCGGCCGACCGTGGATACAATGACGGTAACTTCCGAACCGTCGGCAGAAATCTCGCTCAGCTTGCCGCTGTATCCGGCGAAGATGCCCTCTACGATATCCACCATATCGCCCACGGCGACGGCGGCAGCAGAGGAATGTACGACCTCCTCGGAAATGATGGCGGCGGCTTCTTCGTCTGTCAGCGGAACCGGCTTGGATCCCGGACCGACAAAGCCCGTAACGCCGCGGATATTGCGAACCACGTGCCAACTCTCGTCAGTCATAACCATTTTCACCAGAACGTAAGAGGGAAAAATCTTGCTTTCAATCTCACGCTCCACGCCTCCGTCCGATTCCACAATGGTTTCGATCGGAATGCGCACGTCGAAAATCAAGTGACCGAGACCACGGTTCTCGACGATTTTTTCAAGATTCATCTTGACCTTGTTTTCGTAGCCGGAATAGGTATGTGCCACATACCATCTCGGCCCGGCGTTCATCTCGTTGATGTCGCTCATGCTTCGGCTCCCGTCAGATAATTCTGCTCAGGCCAACAATTCCGGAAGAGAATGCATAGTCCAGCAAACCGATCACTGCGGCAAGCAGTACCATAGCGACCAGCACCAGTCCCGTGTTCTTCAGAACAGCCTTGCGGGGCGTCCACGAGATCTTTTTCAGCTCTGCCTTGGTTGTCCGGAGCCAGGCAGCGGCACGGGAGAAGAATGAGGGCTTGTCCTTCTTTGCCTTGACAGCCTTTACGTCGGTTTTTTCTGCTTTCTTTACGTCGGCAGACTCAACGGTCTCGGGCGTCTTCTTTTCATTTTCAGCCATTGCTTTTCTCCTTCAAAAATTATTTGGATTCCTTATGGAGAGTATGCTTGCGGCAGAAGCGGCAATACTTGTTCAGTTCAAGACGATCCGGATCGTTCTTCTTGTTCTTCATTGTGTTGTAATTGCGCTGCTTGCATTCGCTGCAGGCGAGAGTGATCTTAACTCTCATGTATCGGCACCTCCTTGAAAATTCAGGACTTTCGTCCTGTTGAATGACGGCGTTTCACGCCGCGTACCTCCCTCATCCGGCGGAAGGTATTTCCTGCGTTTTGACGCGCAAAAAAAGAACCTCCACACTGAGGTAGGATTATTATAACATACAGAACGGTCTCTGTCAAGAGATTTTTTTATTGTATCGGGATTTTTTCATAAAGGGCAACGGGAGAGAAGCCCTCTCAAATAGCGAGGTCTTCTCTCCCCTTTTCCGCTTCGCGGAAATTTGCCCCCTGTTTCCGAATAACTCAGAGAAGCGTCCGGCGGAGCTCCTCACCTGTCTCAAAGGACAGATATGCCGGCGGAATATCCAGAACGGTCTTCGCCCCGGACACGCCCTCACAGGAAAGCCGGTACGCGGCACGGGCATACGCCGCCAGCACGCTGGAAGTAAACTCCGGATTGGAATCCAGATTCAGAGAATACTCGATTACGTGTCCCATACCGTCCGAGGTTTCTCCGCTGCGGATCACCCGGCCGCCGTGGGGAATGCCCTTGTGATCCCGCTGCAGTTCTTCCATAGTAATAAAATGCACCGTGGTATCGTAATCGGCGAAATAGTTGGGCATGGTCACGATCTCTTTTTCGATCCGGGTGAGGTCCGCACCAGGCGCTGCCACTACGTAGCACTCACGGGTATGCTTTTCCCGCGTGGTCAATTCCGGCTTTTCTCCCCGGCGTACCGCGTCCACAGCGGCAGACACGGGAACCGTATACTGCCGGGCATCCAGCACCCCTTCGATCCGGCGGATGGCATCGGAATGTCCCTGGCTTACGCCCCGTCCCCAAAACGTATAATCCTTGCCGTCCGGCAGGATGCACTGCCCATACAGACGGTTCAGCGAAAACATTCCGGGATCCCAGCCCACGGAAATCACGCTCACGTGCCCGCCGGCACGGGATGCCGCATCGCAGTCGGCAAAATGTTCCGGGATCTTTGCGTGGGTGTCAAAGCTGTCCACTATATTGAACAAACGGGCGTACTGCGGCCCCTGCACCGGCAGATCGGTGGCGGAACCTCCGCAAAGGATCATCACGTCGATTTTGTCCACATATTTTTCCGCATCGGAAACGGAGCAGACGGCGGCACCCTCCGTGAGAATTTCCAGTGTTTCGGGAGCACGACGGGTGAACACCGCGGCCACCTCCATATCGGGATTCTTCCGGACGGCAAGTTCCACGCCCCGTCCCAGATTGCCGTATCCCATAATACCTATACGGATCATTGCAGTACCTCTTTCCAAAGCAAAATTTCACAGGGATATTGTACCACAATCCGGCGGCAGAGTAAAGAGTTTTTTTGAGCACCTGCAAAAAACTCTGCAGACAAGCAGTGCGATCTACAGAATTGCAAGCGAAATGCGTGCGCATCCGTATCCCAAAACGGCCGCCAAAGGAAAGGTCAGCATCCACGCCAAAAGAAAGCGGCACAGCTGCGATACGCAAAGCCGGCATCCCCGCGATGTAAGCGCCGCACCGGCCACTGCCGCCGTTTTTGCATGGGTGGTAGACGCCGGCACCCCGGCGATGCTGAGCAGGCACAGCGCGCCTGCGGCGGCAAAATCCGACGACAGAGCGGCACGCCGGGTAAGAAAAGCAAGTTCCGTCCCTACGGCATCTGTCATTCGTCTGCCGCCGGCAAGCGTGCCGATACCCATTACGAGAGCGGCAAGCACCCAAAGCAGTGGGCGGCTGCCGCTATCCGCCGCCGCAGAAGCAAAAAGAAGGGCAAGAAATTTGGGCAGATCCTGCGCCCCGTGAAAAAAAGAGGACAGCATCGCCGACAAAATCTGCATCCGCCGCACGCTCCCCTCCGTGCCGCGCTCTTTTATAAGCAGCGGGGCAAGCAGTCCCAGCAAAAAGCCGCCTGCCGCGCTGAGTGTCATCCACAGCACCACCGGCACAACGGATGAAAGAAGCGCACCGCCTCCAAAAGCCGCGCTCACACCTGCCACTGCGGACAAAAGCGCATGGCTTTCGCTCGTCGGAAGGCGGAGGAGCCAGGCAGCGGCAGTAAAAATTGCCGCTGCCGTCACGGAGCAAAGAACGCCCTCCGCACCGAAAACACCAAACTGCGCCGTATCCGCTACGGACTGCCCCACCCGGGAGAAAAGTACGCCGGACAACACGCCGCCCATCACGTTGCCCGCAGCCGAAAGAATCACCGCCTGCCGCATCCGAACCGCACCAGATGCAACAGCCGAGGCTATGGCGTTGGACGCATCGGTGGCACCGTTGAGAAAGATCAGTACCGTCACCGCCGCGCAAAGAAAAAGCGTCATATTCTTTCCCCGAATCACACAAAATCCACCCGCGCGATTGACAAACCGCCGGGAAATTGGTATCATATATATATGGACACGAACACAGTAAATATGATAACGGAGCACACGCCGTTCCGTGAGGGCGAGGTTCTCTTTTTCTCCGGAGAATCCGCTGTTGTGCGTATGATGACTGCTCTTCTGGGCATCCGCGGCGAGGCCGGTCCGGACGTACTTCCCTGCCTTATCGTGTGCGACGGAGACGATTTTTCCCAATGCACCGCTTTGGGAAAATCTCCCTATACGACCCTGCCGGTTCTGTTTTATACAACAGATCCCGCCGGATTCACACCGCCCGCCTTTGCTGCGCGCTGTCTTGTTCTCCGGCGCCCGTTTTTGTTCGCCGAATTCCGGCAGGCGGTAGCCCAGCTGCGCATGCAAACAGATCACCACCCCCTGCCGGAGATGCCCGTCTCTGTCTCTGCCCCTCTTATCCGGGTGGAAAACCAGACAGCGGTCTATAAGGATGTGCGCATTCCCCTCTCCCCCTGCGAAGCCGGCATTCTCACCGCACTGACGGAAGCCTATCCGAACGCCGCTCCCCGGGAACGGCTGGAGGCCGTGTTTGCCCGCAGCGGCAGCAATTCCGTCAGCGTATACATCAGTTATCTTCGAAAAAAGCTTTCGGCAATTCCCGCCTTCCGCGCCGTGATATCGGTAAAAGGCGGCGGATTCGCGCTGCTTATGCACGTTCCCTATGATAAATAACGAACAAAAGAAAAAAAGGATATATACCATGAAAGAAATCATTCTCTGCAAGTACGGTGAAATCATTCTGAAGGGCGCCAACCGTTCCCGGTTTGAAAGCATTCTTCTCCGGGAAGTAAAACGCCGCGCCGCCCGGGTGGGCAAATTCGATGTGCGCGCCGCCCAGAGCACCATGTATGTAACGCCGCTTACCGATTTTGAAGACATGGACGAGATGTATAATCAGGTCATGCACGTATTCGGCTTCGTGGGCATTTCCCGCGCCGCCGTGGCGGAAAAGAACATGGAGGACATCTGCCGGGTAGCACGGGAGTATCTGCCCGCCTATCTGGACGGTGCAAAATCCTTCCGGGCGGAGGCAAAACGCTCCGACAAAAAATTCCCGCTGAAATCTCCGGAAATTGCGGCGGAGATCGGCGGCGTAATTCTTTCCATGCGCCCTTCTCTGAAAGTGAATCTGGATCATCCGGACGTAACGGTGCGCATCGAGATCCGGGACACGGCGGCATACATCCATGCCGGGCAGGACCGGGGTGCCGGCGGTATCCCTCTGGGCTCCGGCGGACGGGGCCTGCTTCTTCTCTCCGGCGGCATCGACAGCCCGGTGGCAGGATACATGATGGCGCGCCGCGGGCTGGCGCTGGACGCTTTGTATTTTGAAAGCATCCCCTACACCAGCGACCGCGCCCGGGAAAAGGTAGCGTCCCTTGCAAAGATCATGACCGAATACTGCGGTCCCATAAGAATGCACGTAATTTCCCTTACGAAGATTCAGGAGGCCATCCGGGACAACTGCGAGGAGGATTACTTCACCCTGCTTCTGCGCCGGTACATGATGCGGCTCTCCTGCCGCATGGCGAATCAGTGCGGTGCTGATGCACTGATTACCGGCGAAAGCCTCGGTCAGGTAGCCAGCCAGACGCTGGCGGCACTTACCGTCACGGAAGCGGCGTCCGACCGGGTGATCTTCCGTCCGCTGATCGGCATGGATAAAGAAGAAATCGTCCGCATCTCCCGTCAGATTGGCACCTTTGAAACGTCTATTCTCCCCTACGAGGACTGCTGTACCGTATTCACGCCCCGCCACCCGAAAACCCAGCCGGTACTGGAAAAGGTAGTGGAGCAGGAGAAGAAGATCGACTACGATGCGCTTCTGGAAGAAGCGTGGGAAAGCCGGTATTCCATCCTCGTCCCGCAGTTTGAAGATTGAGAACGATAGAAAAAGCGTCTGCTTTAGGAGCGTTCTCATAAGGATGTTTACAAAATTGTAGGGACCGGCGTCCTCGACGGTCCTTAATACACACATAAAAATCGGCAGAGTTGATGTTTTCTCTGCCGATTTGTGTTATAATATATTCAACATTGTAGGGGTATGGGCTTTGCCCTATGCCTTTGTAATACAAAGGCGAAACTGGCGATAAAAGGAGATAAGTTATGAATCAACGGGAATATATTAAATTCTTAAATGTAATTGAAAAATTAAAGTGCAATACGCGTCATTCTTGGACATCGAGTGGAAGACACGAGTCGGTTGCGGAGCATTCGTGGCGACTTGCTGTTATGGCGATGCTTTGTACAGATGAATACCCTGATTTGAATATAAATAAAGTTATCAAAATGTGCTTGATTCACGATTTTGGTGAAGCCATAACTGGAGATATTCCTGCTTTTTTAAAAACGGATGACAATGAAAAAGATGAGGAAAAAGCAATCGATAGTTTATTAACATTATTACCGGTTGACACGAAAAAAGAGTTATCTGAGTTGTTTGAAGAGATGAAGTCATTAAATACCGATGAAGCAAAATTATGGAAATCACTTGATAATATTGAAGCTTTAATATCGCATAATGAAGCCGACATTTCAACATGGCTTACCAGAGAATATGAAGAAAATCTTACATATGGTCAAAAAAATTCCGAATGGTCTTTTTGGACAAAAGAATTGCGAAAGGAAGTAAAGCAAGACAGCATTGACAAAATCAGCAAAGAAGGCAAATAATGCAATACCCCGACAGACTCTTGAAAATCTGTCGGGGTTATCTTTGTCTTTTGCATAGCAATTATGCTTTTTGGACCGTCGAGGACGCCGGTCCCTACAAGAAATATCCAAACTTCCTTATGAGAAGCACGGCTTTGCAGATGCTTTTTTTCGCACACGGGACAACGCCCATATCATATACTGAAAATAAAAACCGGGGAATTCTCCCCGGTTTCAAAATCTTATTTGTTTGCAGCGGCTTCAGCAGCAGCGGCTTCCAGTCTTGCCTTGCGGTCTGCTTCCACGCGTGCCAGCTTCTCAAAGTGTGCCTTGGTGCGGATATCAATGATACGGTTGATGTCGGAGCAAGCCTTATCAATATCTGCGCCGTAATCCACGGAAATGTTGAACACCTCTTTACCGTCCTTGCCGAACAGAACGAAGTGATAGTCCGTGAACTTATACAGGCGATTGCCTACGAGACGTTCGAAAGGAACGCTCTGTACCTCGGCATGATCCAGGTCAATGTACTTGTAGGATCCGCCCAGTTCCTCGTCGAGCTGATCGTCGATGAAGGAGAAATGTCTGTGGTGAATGTTGATGCGCTCGCCGGTGAAGAACAGAACGGCAGCAGAGAACATGCTGGTGCGGTTCTTACCGTCAGAACCCTTCTTGTAGTACACATCGTCGTTGAATTCATAGCCGCGCAGAACCAGGGGCTGCAGGAACTTCAGCGATTTTTCGAACAGCTCGAAGCGAATCATACCGCGCTCGATCATGTTTCTCATTTTTTCGCCAACCTGATACTCGATATCGTCACCGCTTGCCTTACCGCTGCTGGCGAAGATCAGAACACCCACACCGGCCACGATGCCGAGAATACCGTAAAGACGCGTGCTCCGGGAAATCATCGCCAGGGCAATACCTGCAACAATCAAAATCCAACCAATGAGCGTAGCGGGAGAAATCCCCTTGGAAGTAAAGTATTTCAGATTCCGTTTCGTTTCCATACTGTAACACTCCGTTATGTAAGATTTGTGGGTTTGCCCGACACGGCCATACCTATCACAATACAATTATGATATCATAAAATCCAGCGATTGTCAATACGGAATCCCGTTTCCGCGCGACAATTTATTTGCGCGGATTTTGTACATATTCCCCATACGCCGGAAAAGATGTCCGGATGAAAGGAGCCACTATGGATCTTGCCCAACTGTTCTCCGCCGTCATGGAAGCACCGTACGTTCACGTGGAAAAGGACGCCAGCTTTTCCGCACGCGTGCAGAACGGCACGCTGTATCTGTTTTTTCAGTGGAGTCAAGGGAAAACGGACTGGGAATCCAATCTGGATTTTCCCGCTGTCCCCTATCGGGATATGCCTGACCGGTGGATGTGCCACCGGGGATTTCTCTCCGTGTTTCAGAGTGCACAGCCTTATGTTTCTGACATTCTGAAACGAGCGCAGGCAAGGAAAACCGTCATCGCCGGATACAGCCACGGCGGTGCCTTGGCCATGCTCTGTCACGAATATATATGGTTCACCCAACCTCCCCGCCGGCAATATCTTACAGGCGTAGGATACGGTGCCCCGCGGGTACTTTTTGCCCCGCCCGGCATGCCTTATCCGAAAGAGAGGTGGGAGACGTTCACCGCGGTGCGCAACGCGGGAGATATCGTCACCCATCTGCCGCCTGTTTTTCTGGGCTACAGGCATGCGGGACACATCCTCACGGTGGGAGAAAGGGGGCGGTACACGCCCATTGACGCGCACCGCCCGGAAAACTATGAAAAGGCTCTCGCCCGTTATGTCAAGGAATCTGCTGTTCCATGGCACGTTTGATTTCCTGCATTTCCGAATCCACCTCGGCTATCGCCATGGCACAGATCCGCAAGCGGTAGCGCAGTTCCTCCGGGATCGCGCCCTCCGCCTTATAGCTGAGGTGATGCTCCAGGCTTGCCCAGCAGTCCATGGCGATGGTACGGATCTGCACCTCCACCGGCACGCGCTCCGTCCGCTCGGAAAGATACACAGGTACGGTCACCACCAGATGCAGAGAGCGGTAACCGCTGTCCTTCGGATGATGGATGTAATCGGATTTGCGGAGAAGCGTCACGTCGTCCTGCTTCAGCAGCAGTTCCGCCACCGTTTCCGTATCGCTTATGTAATTGCAGATCACGCGGACACCGGCAATATCCGTAAGCGATTTTTTCATCTCCTCAATGGTAGCAGGCACGCCCAGACGTTCCATCTTACCAAAGATAGACCGGGGCTCTTTCAGCCGCGTTTCTATATGGTGAATGGGATTGTAGTCGTACTTGGCGTGGAACTCCTCGTCCAATGTCTGCAGTTTCATCTCCACCGTCCGTATTCCCGCTCGGTATAAATGCATCTGCGTACGGAATTCCTTCATGGCATCCGTCAGCGGAATCACCTGCGCCGATGCAGCAATCTCCGCCTGGGCACGCGTAGGCATAGCTGTATCTTGCATACTCATCATACGCCTCCTTTTTTCATATTCATTATACGCCCCGTTTTTTAACAGGATATAAACGTTCCGAAAGCAGAGAGAAAACTTTTCCGGAATAAAAAACCACCAAATCTGCCTTTCTTTCCCTGCCGATTTCGCAGGGATTACACAAAATTTGATCTTTCACAAAAAAACCAGAAAAATACTGTTGAAAAAGATACGAAACTGTGATAAAATATAGGATGTGATTTTTGATAAAGATTTTCGCGTCACGCGAAGTTCTTTCCATAACAAGGGGTGTTGAAACATGAGCCGTACCATTGGTACCGTATCCAGAGGTGTAAGAGCACCGATCATCCGCAGCGGTGACGACATTGTGGAAATCGTAACCGACTCCATTCTGGAAGCCTCCAAAGACGAAGGATTTGAAATCCGCGACAGAGATATCGTCGCCATGACCGAAGCCATCGTGGCAAGAGCACAGGGCAACTACGCATCCGTAGACGATATTGCTGAGGATATCCGAAAAAAATTTGGCGGTGAAACCGTAGGCGTAATCTTCCCCATTCTCAGCCGCAACCGTTTTGCGATCTGCCTGCGCGGTATTGCAAAAGGTGCAAAAAAGGTCGTTCTGATGCTGTCCTATCCCTCCGATGAGGTGGGCAATCATCTGATCTCCTGGGATCAGATGGACGAGCATGGCGTAAACCCCTATACCGACGTACTCTCTCTCGAAAAATACCGGGCACTGTTCGGTTATGAGAAGCATACCTTTACCGGTGTGGACTACGTAGAGTACTACGAAAAGCTGATCCGCGACTGCGGCGCAGAGTGTGAGATCGTTTTCGCCAACAACGCCAAGGCGATCCTGGACTACACGGACAACGTGCTCTGCTGTGATATTCATACAAGACAGAGAACGAAGAGAATTCTGAAGGCCGCCGGCGCCAAGGTCGTGCTGGGACTGGATGAAATTCTGAACGCACCGGTAAACGGCAGCGGCTATAACGAAAACTACGGTCTGCTGGGTTCCAATAAAGCTACCGAGGATCAGGTAAAGCTCTTCCCCCGGGAGTGCCAGCCCATCGTGGACGCCATCGCCAAGAAGCTGTACGACGCTACCGGCAAAAAGGTAGAGGTCATGGTATACGGCGACGGTGCATTCAAGGATCCCGTAGGCAAGATCTGGGAGCTGGCCGATCCGGTCGTCTCCCCGGCATACACAAAGGGACTTGAGGGCACGCCCAACGAGCTGAAGCTGAAATACCTTGCCGACAACGATTTCTCGAATCTGTCCGGCGATGCTTTGAAAGAAGCCATCAAGGAAAAGATTGCGGAGAAGGACGGCAACCTGGTGGGACAGATGATTTCCGAGGGCACCACGCCCCGCCGTCTCACGGATCTGATCGGTTCCCTGTGCGATCTGACCTCCGGCTCCGGCGACAAGGGCACGCCCATCGTATTCATCCAGGGCTATTTCGACAACTACACAACGGAATAAGAAAAAGCGCAAAAGGTGCCGCAGGTGCGGCACCTTTTCTTTTTATTTCAGTTTCACGTCGTACGTCATAACGCCGAGGGCAGGATATTTTCCTGCCAGCACGTCAATGGCGGCAAGGGTGCTTTCCTTGGACGTGGTGCCGATCAGCACGCGCGGAATATGCGAAAGATCTTCCAGCACGAACGGATTGCCGAAATGCACCACGGTAGAAACGTGATCCGTCATGCGCATGGCATTGATAAGCGATGTAATACGGGAGGTGAGACACTCCGTACCAACGTAGGTAAGCGTTTTTATAAACGTAACGAAAATCACGCTGTCGTAGCCAATCGAAGCGTGCAGCAGTGCCTTGTTCTCCGGCGAGGACGGAAACTGCGTGATCGGATAGACCGTGGAATTTGGGAAATTCTCCTTAATCTTCGCAGCGAGCAGAACGGGATTGTACCAATCGTTCGTAAACGTCTCCACTGCCACCTTGCCGTGGCTTTCAAGATCCAGCGGCGTCTCCGTGAGAAGTGCAAAGAAATACCTGCCATTGGGATCGAGCGTCGGGGAGAGACCATCGTCTGCACGTCTGTAAACGGAATCCGTATTGATGCGGTGGAAAAGGGCGATATCCTCATCGGTAAGCTCCGTGAACTTCGGCTTTGCCAGTGTCTTGTGCTGTGCCTCCAGCACGCGGCGTACAGCCTCGTTCAGGCGTTCCTCGGTGAACATGCCCGCCTCGTAGCACTCGCACATAGCCTTGCACGCAGTATCGTGATCCGGGAAGAACGGAAGCGGCATATCGTTGCCGGCGGCGATCGCCATACCGAGCGTATCGTGCCTGCCGTATCTGGCACGAACGCCCATCATATCAAGCGCGTCGGTCATCATGAACCCGTCAAATCCCTCGTCTCTTATAAGATCGTTGACCTTCTTTGAAAGACTCGCGGGGTATTCGGGATCAATATCCAAAAACCGAATATGTCCCGTCACGATGCCGTCCAGAAGCCCTTCCTTCATCAGTTCACGGTACGGATAGAGATAATCCTCTGTAACCGTTTCCTTCGACACTGATGTTACAGCCTCACCCATATGCGTGTCAATCCGGGCACTTTCCCCGCCCTTTCCGGGGAAATGCTTCGCCATCGCAAGAACACCGCCGTCGTGCAGACCGCGCGCCTCCGCTTTGGCAAGAGCGGTTACCTTATACTTATCCGAGCCGATAGAGCGAATAACACCGCCGCAGACATAGTTGGTACTCACCATATCCAGAACAGGATTACAAAGGCAGTTGTATCCTGCTTTCGCAGCATTCACCGCGGTAACCTTTCCGAATACATAGGCAAGATCCTCCCTGCCCGCACAGCCGAGTGCATTGTGGCGACCGATCGTATGCTCGTCAAAGCCGTGCTCCACGTCGCACATGATAAGAATCGGGTAGTCGGCGGCATCTTTCACCGCCTTCATGAGTGCATCGCGGTTTTTCTCTCCCTGCGTAATCCACGCACCGCCCAGCGAATGATTCCGGATCTGCTCAACAACGTAGTCGATGTTTCCGTCATACACACGGGCAACCAGCGTCATGCCAAGCTTTTGCTGCGTGGTCAGTTCAGAAAGTTTCAGTTCCGTCATAATTTTTCTCCTGATTCGTATTTCTGCGGGGATGCGGTATAAGTCAATTCTATCACCGCAAAGATAAAAAGTCAACCTACCGTTTGTAGGAAATCCGCCGGACTTTCCATCATGTGCAGCACATCAGAAAATAATAATCCACCCGCATAGCGGGTGGTATTTCAGTTTCGGGCATAGCCCTAATACTACAGGCTACGCACAAGTGCG
>JAZQDY010000019.1:0-11315 GCA_045547015.1 Eubacteriales bacterium
GGTTTTAGTCCCGCTTGAGCGGGGTATCGTAACAAATGCATGGCTGACAGGCCAATAAAAGACGCACTTGTGCGTAGCCTGTAGTATTAGGGCTATGCCCGAAACTGAAATACCACCCGCTATGCGGGTGGATTATTATTGCGCTGCTTTCACAAAAATTCCCCTGATCTCTTGCGATTCTTAACGGTTTGTGGTAGAATGTACCTGTGAAAATTTTGGATGGAGGACCTGAATGACCAAGAGAACAATACTTGCTTCCACCGGCACGATTGTGGGCAGGATCAACAATTACGGGACGCATCTGGTGACGAAAATTCTGCCGGCGCTGATGGAGGAAAATCTTATCAGCGGCGGTGAACTGATGATGCTGAACGCTTATTATGAACGGCTGTCCCCCATTGCCGCGGAGTGGAACGGGGCGGGGATCCCCTTTCCGGTGATCCACTGCGAAAAAGACGTAGGCACGCTGATCTCCGATGCGGGAGCGCTGTATGCGGCAGGAGACAGGGAAGCGGCGGAGGCGGCGCGTGCCCGTGCCGCAGAGCTGTTCCGGCTCAACTGTGAGATGGGTGCCATGGTGCATGCCTCCCGAATGGTGCTCCATCTGTGGGGCGGCAGAAATTCGGACAGATATATGGATACCAACAAGGCGATCCTTGCGGAGCTTCTTACCATTATCCGCCCGTATAAGATCCGTCTGCTGATAGAGAATATCCCCTCTGCCATGCTGGATCCGCTGCAGAACTGGCACAAACTTCTGCCGCTTTGTCCGGAAACGGGATTTATCTTTGATACCCGCTTTGGCAATTTGCACCGGCAGATGGAGGCGATTTGGGCAGATCCTGCCATCCAGCCTCATATAGAGCATATCCACATCAGCGATCATATCGGCGAGGAGCGGGATTTTTCCAGTCTTCGCCCCATTCTCCATCCCGGAGAGGGCATGATCGATTTTGATGCGTTTGCACGAATTCTGGATGCAAACGGTTATGCCAATACAATTACGCTGGAGTCGCCGGTGATTGAGGAAGGCGGCGCGGACGATAAAAAGCTCAGACAGACGCTGATTACGCTGAACCGGCTGTTTCTGCCGTGAGAGGAGATACCTATGAAATCTGTTGATACGCGCTTTTTCCCGGGATGGACGAGAAAATCCGTTACGTTTACCATTGATGACGGCAACCTTACCTGGGACGGAAAATTTCTGGATATTGTAAAGCCGTATGGGATTCTCGGCACGTTCAATCTTTGCCATACGAATGCCGCCTCCCCGGAGGAATACCGGGCGTTTTACCGCGGGTATGAGATTGCCAATCACTGCCTCAATCATGCCATCATCTTCCGGGACGGTTTTCAGTACAAATTCACCGACGCTCCCTTTGATCCTATGGAGTCGTCCGTAGAGTACGTGTATAAAACGGACGTGCCCGGACTTTATAAAATGCACTACACGCTGTATCTCACGGATAAGACCCGCTATCCAAAGCCCGGCGGCTGGCATCCTATTACCGATGCCGCCCATTACATGGAGTATGCCGATGAGACGAAGGTAATTCTGGAAAAAGTGTTCGGAGAGGGAAGTGTCCGGGGATTTGTGTGGCCACACGGAAAGCAGGTCTGCCCCGAGGTGACGGCACATCTGAAGGCCATGGGATACGACAGCATCCGCAAGACGGGATGTATCGGAGATTCCACCGGCTTTGCCATGCCGGCCGATCGCTGGGACTGGACGTACAACGCCAATAACACCAATCTTCTTTCCGTGATGGAAAAGTACGAGGCGTTTCCGGATGACGGAAATCTGAAGTTTTTCTCCTTCGGTGTGCATTCCGTGGATTTCGAACGGGGAAACAACTGGGATGATCTCAAAGCCTTCGCTAAAACCTACGGCAACCGTCCGGAGACGTATTATTATGCCGGCGTGAGCGATATTTTTGCGTATGAAGATGCACTGGCTGCTCTGGAAATCAGCGAGGAAAGAATCCATAATCCCAGCCAAATTACGCTGTATATAAAGGTGGACGGAGAACGTGTCCTTTTGCCTCCGAAATCTTCGTTTATTCTTTGAAATATTCCGGCGGGGTCACTCTCCCGTACTTGACAAAATATGCATAAAAGGGTATAATTAAACCGTATTCTTTCCTTGAAAAATTTACCGCCTTTCGGCGGTTTGGAGGTTATCATGAAAAAGTTTCTTGACGAGAATTTTCTTCTGAAAACGGAAGTTGCCCGTGAACTGTTCCATAACTATGCGGCAAAGCTCCCGATTATCGACTATCACTGCCATATCAATCCGAAAGAGATCGCAGAGGACCGTCAGTATTCCAACATCACCGAGCTTTGGCTGGGGGGCGACCCCTACAAGTGGCGCGCCATTCGTGCTGCCGGCGTGCCGGAAAAGTACATCACCGGCGATGCTTCCGATTACGAGAAGTTCAAGGCATATGCCACTGTGATGCCGTCTCTCATCGGCAATCCGCTGTATCACTGGACGCATCTGGAACTCCAGCGGTATTTTGACTGCGATCTGATCCTCAGCGCAGAAACCGCAGATGAGATCTGGAAGCTGACTTCCGAGAAACTGGCTTCTCCCGAAATGTCTGTGCGCAACCTGATCCGCCGCTCCAACGTGGACCTGCTTTGCACTACCGACGACCCCGCCGATTCTCTGGAGTGGCACGCCGTTCTTGCAAAGGACGACACGTTCAAGACGAAAGTGCTGCCCGCATTCCGTCCGGATAAGGGATTCAACATCAACAAAGCCGGCCTTGCCGAGTACTACAAGAAGCTGGGTGCTGCCGCTGGGGTAGAGATCACCGACGTGGCTTCTCTGAAGAAGGCACTGGCTGCCCGTATTGCCTTCTTTGATTCCATGGGATGCCGTACCTCCGACCACGGTCTGGACGAGTTCCCCATGTACGTGGAGCCCAACGAATACGCCGCCAACGAGGCGCTGAAGACCGCTCTGGCTTCCGACGGTAAGGACGTGACCGACGAACAGCTGTCCGTATTCAAGTGCGAGATGCTGGCATTCCTGGCCGGGGAATACAAGAAGTACGGCTGGGTCATGCAGATCCATGCCGGCGTATGGCGCAATACAAACGAGAATATGTTCAAGAAGCTGGGTCCCGATACCGGTTTTGATACCATCGGCGGCAACGATATCATTTCCTTTGCTAAACTGTTCGATCTCATGGATAAGAGACACGCTCTGCCGCGTACGGTTCTGTACTCCATTGATCCTTCTGATAATGCGGCAATCGGAACGCTGCTCGGATGCTTCCAGACCTCCGGTGACGGCTATCCCCAGATGATGCAGGGAGGCGCCTGGTGGTTCAACGATACCTATGACGGAATGCGTGCACAGATGATGCAGCTGGCGAACCTGTCCTGCTTCGGCAAATTCCTGGGTATGCTCACCGACTCCCGCAGTTTTACCTCTTATCCCCGCCACGAGTACTTCCGCCGTATTCTCTGCGATATCATCGGTCAGTGGGTAGAGGACGGTATGTATCCGGCCGACATGGAAGCGCTGGCACAGATTGTTTGCGATATCTGTTATAACAATACGAAAAACTATTTCAATTTCAAAGTTGTCTGATAACAAAATACGCCCGCGGAATTCCGCGGGCGTATTCCTATGGAGGAATTTATGCAGATTCATCATACTGGCTTGCTTCAGGTTTTGCGGAAAGCCGGAGAGATTCTTTTGTCGGCGCACGATATCGGTGCCCACGTGGAGGTAAAACCCGGTGCGGCCAATTTCGTTACCGCCTACGACGTAGCTGTCCAGCAATTTTTGTTTGAGGAGCTGTCACGGCTGTATCCGGAGGCGGCGTTCGTGGGAGAGGAAGCGGATGCGGACAATACGGCAATCCTTGCAAAAGGACTTGCATTTGTGATTGATCCTATTGACGGAACCACGAATTTTATTAAGAATTACCGTGCCAGCACCGTTTCCGTGGCGCTCTGCAATCGGGGCGAACCGATTGTGGGTGCAGTGCTCAATCCGTATACAGGTGAGTTGTTTTATGCCGAGGCAGGCAGCGGCGCCATTCTTTTGCGTGACGGCGAAGAATTTTCTCTGCACGTCAGTGACTGTCCCCTTTCTGAAAGTGTATTGTTCTTTGGCACGTCGCCTTATTACAAGGAACTGCACGATCAGACCTTTTCTCACGTACGCACGCTGTTCGATCACGCGCTGGACCTCCGTCGCAGCGGATCGGCGGCGTTGGATCTCTGTATGCTTGCCGCCGGACGGGCGGATCTCTTTTATGAAGCACTGCTCAGTCCGTGGGATTTTGCCGCCGGCATGCTCATCGTACGGGAGGCAGGCGGCGTTGTGACGGCGATTGATGGTTCACCGGCGGTTCTGAATCGAAAATGCAGCGTTCTGGCTGGCAATCCCCGTGCCCATGAGGAAGCGTGCCGGTTGATCCGGTGAACTACCAAAAAAGAAAGACGGTTAAGATATGAAACAGTATAATCTGATTGTAGTTGGCGGCGGTATCGCGGGTGTTGCAGCTGCTGTTGCCGCGGCAAGAAAGGATATGCGTGTCCTTTTGATTGAGCAATCCGGCTGTTTGGGCGGCGCTATGTCCAACAGCCTTGTGTATCCGTTTATGACGTATGCCATGTACACGGGAGAAAGACGCCTGCTGAATGACGGTATTTTTACGGAAATGCGGCAGCGAAAAGATGCCTATAACGACACGTCCTGGGAGAGCTATAAGTTTGTTTTCGATGATATGGTTACGGAGGCAGGCGTGGATGTGCTCTTCCATGCAACGGTTTTTCGGGCACAGACGGAGGGCCGATGCCTGAAATATTTAGAAGTCGTCACGAAATCCGGCGTCATGCAGTTCAGTGCGGACTTTTTTGTGGATGCGTCCGGTGACGGTGATCTTCTGTACATGGTCGGGTGCGATTATCAGTTGGGGCGCGAAACGGACGGCTTTTGCCAACCGATGACGACCTGTTTCAGGGTTAGCAACGTGGATCTTTTGCAGTTTAACAGGGACAAGGCGATGCTGCAGGAGAAATACAAGGAGATGCGTGAGGCGGGTCAGATTTCCAATCCTCGGGAGAACATACTTGTGTTTCAGGGATTGGGAGAAGGTATTCTGCATTTCAACACAACCCGTATTATAAAACACAATCCGGTAGATGCGTTTGAAATCAGCCGTGCGGAGATCATCGCACGAAAACAGGTGTGTGAGATGATGTCGTTTTTGAAAGCACATTCCACCGCATTTGAAAAGAGCACCATCATTTCTGTGGCACATCATATCGGTGTGCGGGAAAGCCGCAAACTGAAAGGGGTACATATTCTTACTGCGGAAGAACTGAAGAACTGTACCGCCTTCGAGGACACCATTGCCCTGGGAAATTACGAGATTGATATTCATAATCCCACCGGTACCGGCACAGAATTGTATTATTTTAAGGACGACGAGTATTACCGTATTCCCTATCGCGCATTACTGCCCAAAGAATACGATAACCTTTTGGTGGCAGGGCGGTGCCTTTCTGCCACGCACGAAGCACATTCTGCGGTGCGGATCATGCCAATCTGTGCCTGTACAGGTGAGGCGGCGGGTGTTGCCTGCGCTCTGGCATATAAAACACACACTACTGTCCAGACGGTGGATATACGGCTTTTGCAAAGAGAACTCCTGCAAAACGGTGCAGCCATATACTGACAACGCATCAGCCGAGAGGGAGATTTTATGAAACTGTACGCCCCTGCCTACTATCCGTCTTTTTCCTGTATCGCTGACCGGTGCCGCCATACTTGCTGTGTGGGATGGGAGATCGACGTGGATGCGGACGCATTGAAGAAATACGAATCACTCACAGACGGATACGGTGCATCCATTCTGCAGACGATCGATAGAGAAGAGTCGCCCCATTTCCGTCTTTTGCCGGGGGACAGATGTCCCCATCTGGATGAACGCGGCCTGTGCCGCATCATTACTGAGATGGGAGAATCGTATCTTTGCCATATCTGCCGGGAACACCCGCGGTTTTATAACGATACCGTCCGCGGGCGGGAAGTGGGCATCGGTATGGCTTGCGAGGAGGCATGCCGGCTGATCCTTTCCTCAGACGATTATTGCTCTTTTGTGGAAATCGGCGAATTGGATGGCGAGATAGCGGAACCCGGCGATTTTGATGCGGTATCCCATCGAACAGTGATTTATGAGATTCTTGCCGATCGTTCGGTTCCGTATGAGAAGCGTTTGGAAGCAATATCTGCGCTGTACGGTGTTTCTTTGACAGCACTGCCCGACTGCGAATGGACAGAGGAACTGTTTTCTCTGGAGTATCTGGATGCGTCTCACAGGGCGTTGTTTTCCGTCTATACGTCTGATCTGCATACACCGCCGTGGGCGGAGAAGCCGCTGGAGCGAGCCCTGGCGCATATGATTTTTCGACACTGCTCCGACAGTGAAGATCGGGAATCCTTTCGTGCGTCGCTGGGCTTTTGCCTGCTGATGGAACGTTTGCTCGCATCGCTGATTCGGAGGAGGGGGGCGGAGAGCACGGAGGAAATCGGAGAATTGGCGCGGATCGTGTCGGAGGAAGTGGAGTATTCCGAAGATAATACGGAAATGCTGAAAAGCGTGTTCGCTTTTCTATGAAAGGAAGGAGTGCCGTATTTACAGCACTCCTTCGTTATTTATTTTACAAAATCGGGCAGCTGGGTTTTCATCCGTTCGATGACGCCCAGATAGACTTCCATGCCCTTTTCGTAGTTTCGATTGCACCACAGCTCTTTGAATTCCGGCGCAATTGCATCTATCATGGCAATGAGCTCGTCCTTATGCTCGGCGGTAACGGACTGATGGATGCGCACCTTGCAGAGGTCAGCACACAGTACTACCATCTTGCAGTTCAGGATCATCTCGCGCTTGTAGGTGGGATCGAAATCGATTTCACTGAGCTCGGCAATGATCTTGTTCATGTAGCAGATTATGTTGTCGAAATAGAAATCGTAGGGCGTATTCTTGAGATCGAAGTACGTATAGTACGCAGTAACGTCTAAGGGATACTGGGAAATCTCGCCGCACATGGTGCCAACGTGTACACGTTCGGGCTCCAGCAGATAGTAGTTGGCAGCTCTGTAAAGGTATTCCGCAATGTTTTTTCCGTCGAATACGTACTGATTGAGGAACGCCTGCGCGCCGCGGATGTAGTATGCCTTGAATTCCTCACCGTTCTGCTCTGCGCCCACGTTCCAGGCGTACTGACCGGCAAGAGCGCCGGGCAAAAAGCCCCAAACGCCGAAGTCCGGGCATCCGCCGCCGGGCATACCCCAGTCGGTGACCAGATAGCCGATAGCACCGTATTTCCGTCCCACTTCGCCTGCCGTGCGCAGGTTGAAGGAGGTCACGTCGAAGCGGCCGGTAAAGCTGAAGTGGGTGTTGCAGGAGGGACAGACGTAGTATTTGATGCCCTTTCTCTGGTATGCCATGCAGTGCTCTGCCATTACCTGAGACTGGATCAGCTCATAACCCCATTCCAGTGCGATCGCATTCTCGGGGATCTGACTGTATACGTTTTCGTAGTTCAGGATCATGTCAGACCAGAACATGGGTGTTTTTCCGTATTTTTTCGTGGTCAGCTCGTTTACCCGATCGAGCCATTCCATAAAGACCTGATCCTTGGGCAGATGGGCAATCTGGAATTTGCCAAGCCCGTATGCTTCATCCATGCCAACATTTACGTAGCCCGAGGAGAAATGAGGCAGGAGAGAGTCAAACAGATTGGTGACAAAGTCAAAGGATTCCGGCAGGAGGGGATTGAGTGTGCTGGATTTGGTTTCGCCGTCCGTCAATTCCAAGTGAGAGAATTCCGGCTGTGCCAGCCAGTGGCTCATATGACCGAAGCAGTTCTGATTTGGCACCAGATCGATGAACCGATCCCGGCAGTATGCATCCAGCTCCCGGATATCTTCCGCGGTGAGACAATCGAAATCTTCGGTATACTTGGGATATGCGCTGTATTTAAAGCAGAAGCTTTCCATATACAACTGGAACTCGTTGTATTTGAGAAGAGAAAGCATATCGATCAGTGTTTTGATCGTCTCCGGCTTTTGCATTTTGCAGCGGCTGATATCCAACATATAGCCGCGGCGGGCGAACTGAGGTTTATCGCTGATCTTACAGCAGGGCAGCGTGCTGCCGTCCGTCTTTACCAGCATATAAAGGGAAGTAAGTGCACGGTATTTGCCTTCTTCGGTGGAATAGGCGATGGCAATGCCGCCGTCCGTGATTTCAAGGATGTATTCTTCGGGCGCCAGAAGCGCATTCTGTGTCATGGTGAGTCCTGCTGCACCATCCTTCACGGTGCGGTAGAAATCCAGCAGTGTGCCGGGCGCAGTGAGTACAGATGCATACGTAGTATCAAAATATTGCTCGCTTTGAGGAACCGGGAAAATTTTTGCCATGTTTTTTTCCTTCTTTCTTGCAATTTGTTTTCTTATTTGATATTATATAATGTGTAAATTTGATTTTCAATATATTTTTTGTACAGTTTCTACTGTATTTTGAACAAGAGGCGGAAATGAGCGGTGAATTCCTAAAAAGCAAAGAATACGGGACAGATTTTGACACGAACCTGACAGTCAGCAGTGCCAAGGTGTTTTCCTATGCCAAAGATGCAAGAGAAGCTATCTATTTTCGTCATTACAAACACAATCATCGGGACGTGGGCATATACAACTTCCCGCAATTTGTAACGTTGGAAAATCGGTGTACACTGTTTTTGTTTGTGGATGTCAGTTTTCAGATTCTTACAGAACGGAACTTGTATACACCGCACTGCGGCGATGCGCTTACGGTTGCATTTGGGGAACCATACAACGTATATTTTTACGGCTCGCAGATTCTCGATTATTATCAGGTGGATTTTCCCCGGGAATTTTTTGAAAAAACAGCTGCTGCGGATGTGTTGAGTGCATTGTTTACACACCGGGCACTGGGCGAGGATAACCTGATCTCTCTTACCGAGGAAGAACAGTCGCAGCTGTTTTCCCATCTGCACGCGATGGAGGCAGCCGTTGCGTTTCTGCCGCGGAGTGATTCGCTGTTGTTTGCGCATTTGGTGCAGATCTTACATATACTTGTAAATCGGTTCTTGTCCGGTGCGCAGAAATTGTCGGGAAGCCGGCTGTCGCCTGTTTTAAAAAAAGCCGTTCAGTACATTTCGGATAATTACCGGACAATCAAAACGACGGAAGAGATTGCGGACTACTGTCACATCAGCACGTCCTATCTCTGCCGCATATTCCGCAGTAATCTTCACTGCAGTCCGGTTGATTTTGTGAATGAAAATAAGCTTTCATACGCAAAATATCTGTTGCAGAACGGACATAACGTGACGGAAGCCTGTTATGACGCAGGATTCAACAGCTACAATTATTTTATTACGCTGTTTAAGGAAAAAACGGGAAGGACACCCGGAGAGTATGCCCGCAAGAGCGAAGCACGGCAGTCATAGTCTGCCCGAAAACACAAGAGTGAACAAATGATGAAAAAACAAAAAACTCCCATTCATAACTTCGGTATTCATGCAGATAATAATAGCAGAGGACGCGACAGCGACCTCGATAATATAGATTGAATTTAAAAAAATGGGAGACAAAAACAATGGCAAGCAATAAGACTCTTGTACCCGAAGCAAAGCAGGCACTGGATCAGTTTAAGATGCAGGCGGCAAGCGAGGTTGGCGTGACTCTGAATCAGGGTTACAACGGTGATCTCACTTCCCGTCAGGCAGGCTCTATCGGCGGTCAGATGGTTAAGAACGTGAAACCCGTACGAACTGCGAGATTTGAGCGGGCGAGCCGTATACAGAAAGGCCATAAAACAATGGTGAAGTATGCGTTTAGTCTTACGGTATAATGGACAGCCGAGGCAAATGATCGCGTCTACATATATGGTTCGTATTCGAAGGTGCTCAAAGCAGGAATGAGCGGCAATAAAAATTGCAGAAAAAACTTTTTCCAAATAATGCGATAAAGTATTGACAAACCGATTTTTGTGTGATATAATCATAATCACAATTTGAATATCACAAAAATAACGACTGTGACGAAGACGGTCGGAATGGTATGCGACACAGAGAATTGCCGGTTGGTGCGAGGCAATACGCTGAAACATTCCAAGACCCATCACTTCTGAGTCGGAGGACCGAAAGGTATGGCCGAGTAGACTCCTTCCGTAATGCTGCGTAAAGGCAAAGGGCTTGTTTGAGTCCGTAAAGTGACGGAATCTTATATTCCGTAATTTGAGTGGTACCGCGGGTTAAATACTCGTCTCAAAGAATCTTCTTTTGAGACGGGTTTTTGTTTTATTCAGATTTGTAATCAAAGCTGTCAAAATTGGAAAGGAGACAAAACAATGGATTACAGTTTGAAAGAGGTTGCAGGAAGAATCAAGGACCTGCGGGAAGCAAAAGGATACACCAAAGAAGAGCTTGCGAAGCTCACCGGTGTATCCGTTGAGGATTATCAGCTTTTGGAAAAAGGTGATACGGATTTCAGCTTCACGTTTATTTATAAATGCGCAAAAGCATGTGGTGTTGAGGTGGTCGACCTGCTGGAAGGCAGAAGTACCACGCTCACATCCTTTGCTATCACCAGAAAAGGCGAAGGTCTGAAAATCCTGAAGCAGCACGGCGTTGAGTATAACAACCTCGCCCCCAAGTTCAAGGAAAAGCTGGCGGAGCCGTTTCTTGTAAAATTCCCCTATCTCCCGGAAGAGCAGGATGTTCCCATAAAGTTAAGTTCCCACAACGGGCAGGAATTCGATGTTATTGTCAAGGGTTCGCTCAAGGTACAGGTCGGCAATCATGTGGATATCCTTAACGAAGGAGACTCGATCTTCTATAACAGCCTGATCCCCCACGGTATGATCGCAGTAAGCGAGGATGGATGTGAATTCCATGCTGTTGTACTGAATCCCCAGGAGGGCAGTGTCAGCGAGGAATACCCCGAAGTTCCTTACGCTGCACATAAGCCTGTTGAGAATACTGTAACTACAGAAACAGTTGCTGATAACTTCATTGAGTCATTCTACGATGAAAACGGTGTGTTCAGCGGTATCAAGTTCAAAAACGAAGATACGTTCAATTTTGCATTTGATTGCGTTGATGCTATCGCAGAGAAGAATCCCGACAAGCTCGCTATGATGTGGGTAGCCAATGACAAGACCGACAGAAGATTCACCTCCAGCGATATGAAGAAGTATTCAGCAAAGACTGCAAACTACTTTGAATCTCTGGGTATCAAAAAGGGCGACACTGTTATG
>JAZQDY010000020.1:0-5586 GCA_045547015.1 Eubacteriales bacterium
CCGCTTCTATAACAACGAGAGAATCCAGTCAAAATCAAAACTGACTCCGCTTGAAAAACGAAGCCAGTTTGTCGCTTAATTTTTATATTTGCTACCTTGGGACTCTTTTTTTGTGCTGTCCGTACATTTTGGGGCAGAACAGATAACACCGCGCAGTCCCCGATTTTCTTTTGCCTTTTTTCCCTGTTTTTCTATTTTTTACGAATACCCGTTGAATTTATGCGGGATATATTGTATAATACTAATGTATTGTAACTTTTTGAAAGGAGGCGGCACCGCTTTGAAACGACGCGCATCCAATCCCAACCGGAAAACAGTGGGCAAACTTTTTTCCGAAAGCGTAATTCTCTCTGCCATTGACCGGTTTCTCGCAGCCGTATACCGCTCTCTGCAAAACGGATTTTTCGGACAGATGATGTCCCGGTATCCCGAGAGTACGGACGATCCGTGCGGCACGTCGGTCAGCGACTCGCACAGCCGTCCCGGTTCCTTTGGCAGAAAAATCCTCCTGCCGCTCCGCAGAACCGTTTCAGCAGAGACGGATGAAAGTTTCCTTTTCGCGTGCATCCGTCGGCTGATTGCCTTTCTTCTCCGCTGCCGTCTGCGCGTATACGGTACCTTTCTTCTCACGTTCGGTCTGTATACCGCCGCATCCTACGCACTCTCCTACCTGAGTGACAATGCCTCTGCGCCTATCAGTAATCTGATTGCGGCGCTGGTGATGTCCCTCTCGGCAATACCGCTGTTTTTCTCAGGCGCTTCCCTCTCGGAGGCACTGCTTTCCTCAAAGATTGCACCGCCCGTATGCGCCTTTCTCGGCATCCGGCAATCCTCTCTCCGTGCAGAGGGGCACAGCGGGCGTTCCAATTTCGCCTTTGTGCTGGGTATGTTCTTTGGCATATCTTCGTACTTTGTGCCGGTTCTTTCCATTCTGATCGGTTTCTTTGCCCTTCTTCTTTTCTGGCGCATCTTTTTGATGCCGGAACTTGGCGTAGTGTTCCTGTTTTTGCTCATGCCCTTCCTGCCCACCATGGCACTTGCCGGGCTGCTTATATATACAGCGATTTGCTACTGCGTAAAGCTGTTTTTGGGCAAGCGGAAATTTTCTCTGGAAACGGCAGACAAGGCGGCGCTCTTCTTTGCTTTTGCGCTTCTTTTAAGCGGACTGTTTTCGTTCTCCGCCGGTTCTCTGAAGCCTGCCCTCCTTCTCGTCTGCTTTATCGGCGGCTATTTTCTCACAGTTCTTCTGATCCGCACGGAGGAATGGCTCGCGCGGTGCAGCTGGGCCGCTATCGCCGCCGCCTCTGTCGTGTCTCTGTACGGTATTTTCCAATATCTTACCGGATCGCTTGCCTCTGCCGATGCCTGGCTGGATTCCGATATGTTTGAGGATATTTCCCTCCGGGTCGTATCCACTTTGGAAAACCCCAATATGCTGGCAGAATATCTGATTCTGCTCTTCCCTCTCGCCGCCTGCCGTCTGATTACCCGCGGATCTTCCGCCAACCGTACGCTGGCGCTTTCTGCCTCCGCTTTGATCGGCGTATGCCTCATTCTGACGTGGAGCCGCGGCGCGTGGCTGGGACTGCTCTTCAGCGCTCTGATCTTCCTGCTTATCTGGCATCGCCGGGCCATGTACCTGATTTTCGCCGGCGTAATCTCCATTCCGTTTCTGCCGCTGATTCTGCCGGACTCCATTATCTCACGTTTTACCAGTATCGGCAACCTGGCAGATACCTCCACCGCTTACCGGGTGAATATCTGGCACGGCGCCGTCCGTATGCTGAAGGATTATTGGTTCTGCGGCATCGGCGTTGGCGAATCAGCCTGGTTTACCACCTATCCCCGCTATTCTCTGGCTGCCATTGAGTCGGCCCCCCACGCCCACAATCTGTATCTGCAGACGTGGATTGAAAGCGGTATTGTAGGACTCAGTCTGCTGCTTGCCTTCCTGTTTCTCCTCTGTCAGGCGAATTTCTCCTTCTACCGCCGACTGTCCGATATGCGCGAAACCATCGTGAATTCCATCTCCCTCTCTCATTTGAACACCACTGCAAGAGAGAGTCAGCCTATCCGTAAAACGATTCGCCGGGGCGGCAAAGACGCTTCCGCGGCAGAAAAAGAAATCACGGTTCTCCGGGTGGCTGCCGCCGCCCCGCTGTGCGGACTGATAGCTGCCCTTCTGCAAGGATTCACCGATTACATCTGGTACAACTACCGGGTATTTCTGATGTTCTGGCTTGTTGCCGGCCTCAGCATGGCATACGTACGGCGCGGACAGGCTGAACTGACCCATATAAAAAACGTAAGCGCGTACACCGCGGATTCCCCCGGGGAAGCCGCCGCCGAACTGCCCCTTTTACGACAAAAATCACGGAACGGAAAAGAAAAAGGAGATGCTCCTCATGTCTAAGACAAAAACCCGTTTTACCATTATGGACGGAGTGATCCTGCTTATCATTCTGGCAGTGGTCGCCGTTCTCCTCTATGTGTTCGTATTCAGTGACCTTGCCTCCATGCATACCGCCGCCGCTGAAACCCACACGCTTACCTACGTTGTGGAGGTTGCCGCACTGGATGAAGAACAGGCGAGCAAAATCCTCCCCGGCGATACGGTAATCAATTCCGCCAGCAAAATTGCCATCGGTACCGTAACCGCCGTGGAAATGCGTCCGTATATGTACATGGGTACAAACAAAAACGAAGGATCCCTGGTTCTGAATCCGGTAGACGGAAAGGTGAATTTGTATCTCACCGTACAGGCAGACGCCATACTGGACGGAATCTCTTACACTGTAAACGGCTATGATGTATACGTGGGCGCGCTCGTACACATGTCTTTTAACGATATTGTCTGCTCCGGTTACTGCATTTCTTTGGATGCCGCCCAATAAACCGGTATCCGTCTAACCATATCCCCCAGGAAGGACCTACTGTTTTATGGATTCTACTACCACACTGATCTACGGCATCGTTGCCGTACTCTGCGCGGCGCTGATGGCCTATTCGCTGACGCCTCCCGTACGTGTACTGGCATATAAAATCGGTGCCATTGACGTACCGACAGACGGACGCCGCATGCACAAACGTCCCATGCCGCGTCTTGGCGGTCTTGCCATTTTCGCCGGCTTCGTAGTAGCAACACTGATCTTCTGTGACATAACGCCTACGCTCGTGTCCATCTGGCTTGGCGGATTGATTCTCTGTATTCTCGGCACGCTGGACGATATTTTCCGCCTGCACTGGCTCATAAAGCTGGTAGTCCAGTTCGGAGCGGCAGGGCTTGCCATTTCCCAGGGCGTGGTAATCAATCAGATCCACGTAAACGACAGTTACGTACAGTTGGGATTGTGGAGCATCCCGATTACGCTGTTCTGGATCGTGGGACTGACCAACGCCATCAATTTCATTGACGGGCTGGACGGGCTTGCCTGCGGCGTTTCCGCCATCTCCTCTTTGTCCACCCTCTGCGTGATGCTCCTGCTCGGCGACACCTCCTCGGCACACGTCATTGCAATCCTCGCCGGCGCCTGCATCGGATTTCTTCCCTTCAACCGCCATCCCGCCCGTATTTTCATGGGTGACACCGGTGCGCTTTTTTTAGGATACACATTCGCACTCATCTCCGTTTCCGGCGTGTTCAAACTGCACACCATTCTCTCTTTTGCTATTCCGCTGTCTATCTTTGCCCTGCCCATTTTTGATACGCTTTTTGCTATCATCCGGCGGCTGATTCATAAAAAAAGTCCTTTCTCCCCTGATCGCGGACATCTGCATCACAAACTGATTGACCTGGGCTTTACACAAAAAGAAGCAGTGGGTATTCTGTATGCAATCTGCGGCATTCTGGGACTGGTTGCGGTGACGTTTACGGAAACGATGTTCCAGAACGAACGGCTGCTCAAATCCGTTCTGCTTGCCATTGCCGCGATCATTATCTTCTTCCTTAACTACGTAGTTATGAAAAACCCCTCTGCCCGGTATTTGTCCGGCGTTTTCGACCCGGACGATATTCCGCCGGAACAGATTTCCCCCAACAAAGCAGACGACAGCGATCCCGCTCAGGAAAACAGCGATTCTGCAGACGCTGACAAAACGGAAACCGTATCAGAAGAATAATACTGCTGACAAAGGAACACATGAAACAAAAAAAACAGGATCCATCCAAAACGGACATCACAAGCCTTCCCATTATCCCGGGCACGCTCATTCTGAGCGCGATCATGCTGATTGCTTTTGCGCTCCTGTTCATCGTTCTGAATAGGCAGCAAATGATTGACCTGCCTTTGTGGATAGAACGCATCATCGGTACGGCGCCGGAAGAAAGAAACGAAGGTGACTCCTTTTCCCAGGCATTCCTTGACTCGCTCAACGGAACCGCCCAGCCGGTACAGGAAAATCTCGTGTATATGGAAACAGATACCGAAACACTCTTTTCTCTCCTCATGAACACCGTTTCCACCGATTCTTTTTACCAAAGCTGTACGCTGAAGCGCCTTTCCTCCGACGGAAAAACGGTAACGCAGCAAATTTTCCGGATCGTATCAAACGGATGCGAGCACACGGAGATTCTGGCAAACGGACAACTTGTGAAAACATTTACCGCCAACAAAGATACTATTCAGATCACCGAGCAAGGCGAATCCCGTCTGTTTCCCCGAAACGGAACCGTATTCTCCCCGGAAGGTGAGTTGGGGCTTCCCTCACTTATACGGATGCACACCATGCTCCTCCAGGCAGAAAGCGGGAAATATGCGCTCTCCCTCAGCGCGTCAAACGGAACCTCCTGCATCCGGGCAGAATTCACCGATACCATCAGCGGTACGCGTGAGGTATACGAAGTTCTTCCGGACTGCGGATTGATCTTCGCTGCACAGTCCTATCTGCCCGGAGAAAGTACGCCCTATTACGTGCTGACTACCAACTCCCTTTTGTCCCAGGTTACCGGGTTTGATGAATCCATTTTTGATATACCGACTCCGTAAAGAAATGCGAAAGGACGTACACCTATGGCTACGAATCAGAAACAAAAACGTAAACTGAACGCGGTGGATTACTTTTTCATCATTGCGATTATTCTGTGCATTGCCGGCGCGGCACTGCGTGTAACGATAGACAAAGCAGGCGGAACGCTGGGCGCACTCACCTCGCCCATTGTTCAGGAGGATTACGTGGTATCCTTCAAAATCAGCAATATCCGCAATACTTCTACCAGTTATCTTCTCCCCGGAGACGTGTTTTATCTGGACTCTTCTAAACAGCATTTCGGAACGCTGGAAGGGAACGTCTCTGTAATGCCCGCCCTGTTCTACGTAGAGGATATTAACGGCAACTATATTCAGACGTACGCGCCGGAGAATGGTGACGCCACCCGGGTGGACGTAACCGGTACAATGCGCGTTTCCGGCTATATGAGCGATTCCGGATTCCTTTTGAACGGAACAACGCCGCTTACAGCCAACTCGGCATTGGCTCTGCGGAATAAAAACCTGTACGTTTCCATTACGATAACAGATATCTCAAAAGCATCCTGACAGACATGATAATTCGAACGACCGCCGGCTATTTCGGCGGGCGTTCGTACGT
>JAZQDY010000021.1:0-2755 GCA_045547015.1 Eubacteriales bacterium
CCTTTGTATGCCCCACCTGTCAGTGCTATGACATCCGCGATTTCAAAACGATGGGCGGCGTGCTCCGCTACCGATGCTGGGATTCCTGCATGTACTCGGAATTCACGAAAATGGCGCACGGCAACAACCGCAATTCCCCAAAAGAACGGTTCCGCCAGCGGTTCATGCATAAACTCGTGTACTTCCCCGAAAACAATGAGGGGATATTCTCCTGTGTGGGATGCGGAAGATGTCTTAGAAAATGTCCCATCTCCATGAATATTGTCAAGGTTATGAAAGCGCTGGAGGAGGAAAACAATGGCTGAGCTGCATGAAACGCTGATTCCCACCCTCGGCGTGATTACCGATGTCCGCATCGATACGCCGGATATAAAAACCTTCCGCGTGGTTGCGCCTGACGGAAAAAAGCCCTTTAATCACAAACCGGGGCAGTGTGCCATGCTGTCTGTACCCGGTATCGGCGAGGCGATGTTTTCCATTACTTCTTCCCCCACGAATGAGAAGTATATGGAGTTTTCCATCAAGAAATGCGGATGCGTTACCGAATGGCTCCACGCCGCAGAGGCGGGCCAGATGATTACCATACGGGGACCCTACGGCAAGCCGTTCCCGGTAGACGACGTATTTGCCGGTCACGATCTGCTCTTTATTGCCGGCGGCGTAGGACTGGCGCCCCTTCGCTCCGTAATCAATTACTGCCGCCACTTTCGGGACAAATACGGCAGAATCGATATTGTATACGGTTCCCGCTCGAAGGACGATCTTCTGGATTATAAAGAAATTATCGAAGAATGGCAGAATGATGCGGACGTGCACGTACATCTGACCATTGACCGGGAGCAAAGCGGCTGGGACGGACACGTGGGATTCGTACCGAACTACGTGAAAGAACTGGAATTCGATACGAACAAAATCGCCGTCCTCTGCGGTCCGCCTATTATGATTAAGTTTACGCTGGAAGGGCTGACGGCACTGGGTTTTGACAAAACACAGATCTACACCACCCTGGAGCTCCGCATGAAATGCGGTGTGGGTAAGTGCGGACGCTGCAACGTAGGTGCCAAATACGTATGCAAAGACGGCCCGGTCTTCCGCTGTGATGAACTGGACACACTTCCGGATGAATACTGACGAAAGGTAAACGGATATGGAAAACACGGTAATTATCTTCCTTTTCGGTAAAAAATACGAAGTCCCCGCCGAGCTGACAATTATGACGGCAATGGAATACGCCGGATATCAGCTGGTTCGCGGATGCGGATGCAGAAACGGATTCTGCGGTGCCTGTGCCACGCTGTACCGCATCGAGGGACAGCGCGCACTGAAGGCTTGCCTCGCCTGTCAGACAAAAGTGGAAGACGGCATGTACGTTGCCACACTTCCCTTCTTTCCCCTGGTAAAGCAGGTGTACGACATAGAGAAAATTACGCCAACTGAGGCGGTGATGATGCAGCTGTATCCCGAAATCTACGCCTGTGTAGGCTGTAACGCCTGCACCAAAGCATGTACCCAGGGACTGAACGTTATGCAGTACATCGCTTACGCTCAGCGCGGCGATTTCGCCGCCTGTGCGGAGGAATCCTTCGACTGTGTCATGTGCGGTGTATGCTCCTCCCGGTGTCCTGCAGGTATTTCTCATCCGCAGGTGGCAATGCTGGCCCGCCGTATCAACGGCAAATATCTGGAACCCGGCTGCGAGCATCTGGAAAAACGCGTGCGCGAGATCAACAACGGCACATTTACCGAACTGATTGAGGCTCTTATGAACAAACCCATCGACGAAATGAAAGAACTCTACAATACCCGCGAGATTGAGAAATAAGGAGATGCAGCACAGTGTATTCCGAACAGTTCAACGAATCTTTGGCGCTTGTACAGGCCGCAAGAGAAAAAAACATTGCCGCAGAGCCGGCCCGTATGACCGCCGAGCAAAAAGAGCAGGTGCTGTCCTCCTTCCATCCGGATTATAAGGAAGACCAGTTTGAGACGCTCAAAACAGGGCCAAACAAAGGCGATAAAGTCCCGAAGGAACTGGCGGGCATCCTGCAGGCGCACAGCCGGATTACCCCGGACAGCGTGAATCTTGCAGCACCCGATTACGAAACGGACGTTTTGGTGATCGGTGGCGGCGGTGCAGGCACCGCTGCGGCTATTGAAGCCAACAAGGCCGGCGCGGACGTGATGATCGTTACAAAGCTTCGCCTGGGAGATGCCAACACCATGATGGCGGAAGGCGGCATTCAGGCTGCTGACAAACCGAACGACTCACCCGCCATTCATTTTGTGGATGCCTTTGGCGGCGGGCATTTCGCCGCCAAGCGGGATCTTCTGGCAAAGCTGGTGTGCGATGCGCCCGAGGCCATCCGCTGGCTGTCGAATCTGGGCGTAGAATTTGACAAAGAAGCAGACGGCACCATGATTACTACCCACGGCGGCGGTACCTCCCGCAAGCGCATGCACGCAGCTAAGGATTATTCCGGTGCGGAGATTATGCGTACACTCAGAGACGAGGTTCTGAACCGCGGCATTACCGTTGTGGACTTCACGGCAGCCATTGAGCTGATTCTCGACGAAAACGGTGCAGCGGCAGGTGCAGTCCTTATGAATATGGAAACCAGGGAACTCCTTGTTGCCAAGGCAAAAACGGTCGTTATTGCCACCGGCGGGGCGGGACGCATGCACTATCAGGGCTTCCCTACCTCCAATCACTACGGAGCTACCGCAGACGGCCTTGTGCTTGGTTACAGAGTGGGGG
>JAZQDY010000022.1:0-8849 GCA_045547015.1 Eubacteriales bacterium
GTCCAGCATGAGGATGCAAATTTCCAACACAGTCATGCCGAGATAGATCAGGTAGAGAATGCGAGCATTCACTTTCATTTTTGATGCGATCTTTCCCACTTGCGGCCCGGGGCTTTCTGCCCGAAGCAGGTGCATGGCAGAACCGTCGTTGCTTTCGGGAATAAAGATCAGAACAAACACCAGAACGCCCATACCGCCGATCCAGTGGGAGAAACTTCGCCAAAAAAGGGAAGAACGAGACAGCACCGTTATATCGGTGACGATACTGGCACCCGTGGTGGTAAAGCCGGACATGATCTCAAAACATGCGTCCACATAACGGGGGATATCGCCGTTTATAACGAAGGGAAGGGCACCGAACAAAGTCATCATGATCCATATGAGGGCGGTCAGGGCAAAGCCTTCTTTTTGGTACAGGGTGTTTCGTTCCGTTTTGGGAATCTGCAAAAGCAGTCCCGCTGAAAGGGCGGCCGCAATGGGAATGATAAAAGCGATCTTGTTCCTGAGCGGTTCCCCGTAAATAAAGCTGACCAGCAGCGGCGCAAGCATCAGCAGGCTTTCCAGTATTAGGATTTTTCCCAGGATCTTACCCAGTTTTTTATAATTCATACAGTAAGGCCGCCTTATTCAAAGATATCCGTCAGATCGTCAAAGTTTTTGTGCGTGGTCACGACGATCACGTTGTCGTCCAGCTTTATGGATGTGTTACCGTCCGGGATAATGACCGTGCCGTGCCGGATGATGCAGGCGATGAGGCAGTTTTCTTTTATTTTCAGATTCTTCAGCGGTTTGTCGTAGATTCTTTCCGGCTTTCTTGCGTGGAATTCCATCGCTTCCACCAGCCCGCCTACCAACCGGTACAGGGTCAAAACGTTACTGCCCCGGGTATTTTCAAGAGCACGGATGTAGCTGATGATTCTGTCTGCCACCACGTCCTTGGGGGAGACGTTGTTTTTGATTCCCAGACCGTCCAGCATGCCGTACAGATCTTCGCTTTTGATCTGGGTGATGGTCCGTTTTACGTTCATTTTGTTGGCGAACATGGAGACGATCATGTTTTCTTCGTCGATATCCGTCAGCGCAACGAAAGCGTCCATGGCCTCGATCCCCTCTTCGATCAGAAGATCGTGCTGGGTGCCGTTGCCGTGAATCACCGTGACGCGGGGCAGTTTTTCTGCCAGATCATCTGCCGCCTCCCGGTTGCTTTCCAGCAGTTTTACCGTGTATTTCTTTTTGGAAAGCTCGTCTGCCAGATAGTAGCTCACCTTGCTGCCGCCCACGATCATAATGTTTTTCAGCGGAGATTTGACCTGACGGATCTCTGCGAGGAATTCGCGGAGGTCGTTGGCGTCCGAGGTGAAGTGAATCCGATCTCCTTCTTCAATTAGGAAATTACCGGAAGGGATCGTGACGCTGCTGCCCCGCTGTACTGCGCAGATCAGCACCTTGGAGGAGAGCTTTTTGCCCAGAGAGATCAGTGTTTCTCCGATCAGGGCACACCCCTTTTCCGCCACAATCTCCACCAGCAGTACTCTGCCTTTGGCAAAACGCTCCACCTGTGCGATGGCGGGCAGACTGATCAGGTTGAAGATTTCGCTTGCGGTATCCATTTCCGGATTGACGATCATGGAAATCCCCAGCGCCTCCCGCATATCCAGAATCTGCTTTCTGTATTCCGGGTTCCGTACGCGGGCAACAGTGTTCTTTACGCCGATGCTTTTGGCAACGAGACAGGCGAAAATGTTGAGCTCGTCACTGTTTGTCAGCACGATCACTACGTCCGCCCCGGCCACGCCGGCTTCCTTCTGAATATCCATGCTGGCGCCGTTGCCCACGACGCCCATCACGTCGTATTTTTCGATCAACTCTTCGATTTTGTCTTTGTCCTCGTCGATGATCGTGATGGTATGGCTTTCCCCGGACAGGCTTTTCAGTATGGTCCTGCCGATGGTGCCCAGTCCGATAATTGCAATTTTCATATTTCCGTTCCTTCTTGTGTTTTTAGCCCAGTCTTCTTTCAAAGATCGTCATGAAATCTTCTTCCGAAACGCCGGAGAGCTCATAGGCACAATCGTATTCGGCTCCAAAGGAGAGAAGCCCGCCCAGCACGCCGTGATGATCCGAGCCGCCCATTTTGTAGAGCTTCTTTTCGTCGCAGATCCGTGCGAAGTAGTAGGGATCTCCGTCTACCGCATAGCTGGGGGAGCGCAGTGCGGCGTGTCTCGTTTCAAATCCCATGATGCCCATGGAGAGAAAATCGTCTACGTACTGGGCGAGGGAAGCCCCCGGATGTGCAACGACGCATACGCCGCCTGCCTTGCGGACGATTTTTACGATCATTTCCGCCGTGATATCCGTATAACTTTTGCCGGTTACCTCCGCAATCTTTGCTTCAAGCCCCAGCTTGTAGGAGAAGTTCGGCAGAAGGAAAGCGTCGTCGTATTCCTCGTATTTGTAGATGCCCCGCTTCATCATGGAAGCGAACACTTCGTTGTTGCAGAAATAATTGTGGTACGGATGATCGTCCAACACGTCCTGCCAGGTGCATCCGGGACGGAGCGTGCCGCGCGCCAGACCCCAGTGAAACATACATTCTGTTCGCGCCGTCTGAATGGAGGCGGCACGGTTCAGAAGCGCTTTCATCTCCGGCTCGTCCGGATCGAAATCAAAGGCACACATGTGAAGTCCCTTGCCCTTGTGGTAGGTGGTGAATTCACAGCCGGTCATGGTTTTGAGGCCGTATTTGTCGGCGGCTTTTTTCAGAAAAGGGTATCCGTTGGCGGTGTCGTGGTCGGTGAGAATGATACCGCCGTGCCCCATATTATACGCCAGCTGAACCAGCATTTCCGGGGACAACTCCCCGTCGGAAAAGGTGGAATGATTGTGACAGCAGGCGAAGATTCGTTCTGTTGGCATGGGATTAAAACCTTCTTTCGTAGGATGCGAATTCTGTACAGTTTCATTATACCACAGAGCAGATTGTTTGACAACAGAATTATTCCTGATTTGTAAAAAAACAGATTTGTTATTGTAGACCGGGCAGTTTCATGGTACAATTAAATATAAACAGGTGAGGTGACGAATATGTATTTCGTCATGGATAGGGGAACGACCAATACACGACTGTGGTTCGAAGCGGTGAAAAAGTGAAAATATCAGAAATGGAAGGGAACTTTTTCGGTTTTTGACAGTCAAATGCAGTGTTTTTTATGAGGAGAGGGGGGATGTATGTGCCACATCGGCTTTTGAGGGCAGGGATCGTGCTGCTTTTGTGCTGTGTTCTTGCCGGATGTACTGCCGTGCCCGTCATGCTCCCCCATGATAGGCCAGAGGAGACGGTGGAGACGGCACAGACGGATGTGACGGCGGATCCGCTTCTTCCTTCGGACAGATCTGCAGAGGAAATGGAAGTCCCTTGTGAAACGGCGTCGTTCTTGGAAGTGGACTTGCCGGCGGATGATTATTCTTCATATATCTCCTTGCCGGTGCCTGTGGGTCTGCATGTAGAGGATGTGGATTTGTCATGCCTCTCTGCGGTGCGGGTGGAATACGTTTACGATTATCATCCCACACCTGCCGGAACGATTGTTGATCTTTCGTTTTCGGGCATACGGCGAGGTACAGAGGTACTTCTAGAGCCGGCGTCTCTCCTTAAACTGCACGTAAGTGTGGGAGTAAACCCCGCGAACGTGACAGTCCCTGAGGGGGATAAAACGGTGTATCTGACCTTTGACGACGGCCCCCATCCCGTGAATACGGCATCGATTCTTGATACGCTGGATCAGTATGGGATTCAGGCTACGTTTTTTCTGGTAGGCACTTCTGTGGAAAAGTATCCGGATATGGTGCGGGAAATTTACAGCCGCGGTCATAAAATCGGCTGTCACTCGTATTCCCATGTATACAAGGATATTTACAGAAATGCGGAGAGCATGCTTGCCGAAATCCGTAAGTGGGAAGAGGCGGTCGAGGGCGTGCTGGGGTTTGTTCCCGAAGAACGGCTTTTCCGTTTTCCCGGCGGCTCTACTATGTGTGGCGGCAGTGATATTCCGGAGGCTGTGGCGGCTGAGGGATACCGCGCTTTTGACTGGAATGCGCTCGATAACGACAGTCTTCTGCCCTCCAAACCGAAAGACGTGAGCGACGAAGCGTTCATGCAGGAGGCTGTGATTGCCACGCTGAAATACAGCTTTACGCTGAAAACCAGTCCGCATATCGTGCTTGCCCACGATACGTATAAACAGACGGCGGATCTTCTTCCCTGGATGATTGACTATATGCTGGAGAAAGGATATACCTTCTCCACGCTGGATACGCTTGAAAGCGGCTGGCTGCACGGCAGCAAATAAAAATTCCCGACGGAGAAAAAACCGCCGGGAATTTATATTTATTCACTTATTTGTTCTTTTATTCGTTTTCGTTTTTCAGTTCCCGTGCCATCAGAAGGCCCAGCGCCTTGGAGGCGGCTATATCGCCCCTGAGAATTTCTGCAACCATGCTGCAAAGAGGCATTTCTACTCCGTGCTTTTCAGAAAGTTCTATAGCGGCGGGCAGCGCGTGAATGCCTTCTACCACCATGCCCACTTCCTGTACTGCTTCTGCGGGCGTTTTTCCCTGACCGATGAGATGGCCTGCCCGGTTGTTCCGGCTGTGCCGGCTGGTGCAGGTGACGATCAGATCTCCAATGCCAGCAAGGCTTTCAAACGTCCGCTGACGGCCGCCCAGCTTGGTGCCCAGACGGGTAATTTCCGCCATGCCCCGGGTGATCAGCGCAGCCTTTGCGTTGTCTCCGAATCCCAGACCGTCGGAGATGCCTGCCGCCAGGGCAATAATGTTTTTCAGCGCCCCGCAGATTTCCACACCTTTGATGTCGGTGTTGGTGTATACGCGCAGTACATCACCGGAAAAGGCGGCCTGGATCCGTTTTGCTGCTGATAGATCGGCAGAGGCGGCAACAATGGCGGTAGGCATATCGTTTGCCACTTCCTCCGCATGGGTGGGGCCGGACAGCGCTACAAGCGGAATGCCCGGCGTTCTGATTTCGTCGGCGATGACTTCGGTGAGCGTCATATGAGTGACAGACTCCAGCCCCTTTGCTACGTCTACGATAATTTGTCCGTCTCTGACAAAGGGCGCGGCGTTTTTGGCTGTGCTGCGGACGTAGGGAGATGCCACGGCAAATACGAGGATATCCGCACCGGATACGGCGTCCTTGAGATCAGTAGTTAGATGGATTTCTCCCGGGAAAATCATGCCCGGCAGGTGGGGATGACGACCCGTTTGGGCAAGGGCTTCCACTTCCGTCTGAAGGGCAGACCAGAGCGTCACCCGATTGCCGTTTTGATGGAGTATTTTGGCAAGTGCCGCACCCCATGTGCCGGCGCCCAGTATTGCGATGTTTTCCATTTCTGTACCTCTTGTTTCAGGTTTTTGGAGGAGGGAATGATTGTATAAATATTCACTCCTGCGGCGGTCCGGACGAAGGGATGATACCGTCCTGCAGTGCAGCGGAAAAATGACTGCCGTTATTATACACCATATGATGGGATTTTGTCAATTATCCGGTGGATTTTCCTGCCTTGGCGAAGCGGCGGTGCAAAGTTGGCTGGCCCCCTCGTTTTCCTATTGGCGAAAAGGGAGAAAAAGCGAAAAACATGCCGTTGTACACGGTAAATATTGCCGAAATCGTTGACATTTGTATATGGCGGGTGTATAATAATGATGCGAAAAGAACGGAATAGAAAAAGACAAGTATATTTCCCAGGGGGAGTTATACTCTTTTTGTCGTATACGGACATTTTTTACCCGTTGGTTACTGCCCAAAAACAGAAATCGGCGAGATGACACGTGTGTCTTTTTATGCACCTGTTTTCGCAGGCGTATTTCTGATTTCAGGAGGAGACTATGAAAAAAAGATTTTGGACACTGTTTGCTCTGACCCTGCTTTGCTGTACGGTATTTGCCGTAAGCGTAAGCGCGGCGCAGACAGCTACCGGTAAGGTTCTTGTGGGTACGCCGACTATTGACGGTAAACTGGATTCTATCTACGAGAAATCCCTTACCATCAAAAGCGGTGACTATCCTATGCAGGTAATTGCCGGCCATAACGAAGGCTGGGACATGACCATGACCGCCACCACCTACGCACTGTATGATGCAGATTACCTCTACATCTGTTCCGTGGTAAAGGATGATGACGTGGTGTCTCCTGCTGATTCTTATATGGCAGGCACGAATCCTTACAACATGGACGGTGTTGAGTACCGCCTCCGCATGACGGAAGGTAATGCCGTAAAGGTTTCCGTGGATGCGTTCGGTAAGCGCTGTTTCGGCCTGGCGGCACACGAACTGCTGTTCGACTATTCCACTATCCGGTATAAGACGACACTGACTGCTGACGGCTTCGTAATCGAGGTTGCCATCCCCCGCACGGGCATCTTCGCTATGCCGGATGACGGTACCTTTGGTATCAAGGTGCAGCTCGGAGACTGTAAGGCGGAATGTGCTGGCGTGAAGCCCAAAGAAAAGACCAACTTCTTCGCCTGGCTGCCTACTGTTGACGGCAGCGAAGGTATTACCGGTCCCGTGGCGTATCCGATCAGTACTGCCCAGGCGTTGATCCCTACCGGCCAGACTGCGTCCGGTAAGGTGCAGTTCGGCACGCCGTCGATTGACGGTAAACTGGATGCTTTCTATAAGAATTCCCTCACCATTAAAAGCGGTGACTACCCGATGAGTGTAATCGCCGGCCATAACGAAGGCTGGGATATGACCATGACCGCCACCACTTATGCTCTGTACGATGCGGATTATCTGTACCTCTGTTCCGTGGTAAAGGACGACGACGTGGTGTCTCCGGCTGATTCCTACATGGCGGGCACCAATCCTTATAAATTCGACGGTGTTGAGTACCGGCTCTGCGTGACGGAAGGCAATACCGTAAAAGTTTCCGTGGATGCGTTCGGTAAACGCTGTTTCGGACTTGCGGCGAATGAACTGCTGTTTGATTACTCTACCATCCGGTATAAAACCACGCAGACGGCTGACGGATTTATCATCGAGCTTGCTATTCCCCGCACGGGCATCTTCGCTATGCCTGATAACGGTCCGTTCGGTATCAAGGTGCAGCTGGGCGATATGAAGGCCGAAGCTGCCGGTACGACGCCGCTCGAAAAGAGGAACTTCTTCTCCTGGTTACCTACTGTTGACGGCAGCGAAGGTATTACGGGTCCGGTAGAGTACGAAGTTGCACCGATCAGTTTCCCCATTACCGGAACAAGCGGCACGATCAGCTGGTCGCTGGATGCGTACGGTACGCTGAATATTTCCGGCAGCGGGAATATGACCGCCGCTCCCTGGCTTGCTTATGCCGGCAATATCAAAAAGATTTCTATTTCTCACGGTGTGACCGATATCGTATCCGGTGCATTCCGGGATTGTACGAAACTGACAGCAGTATCGATTCCTTCTACTGTAAAGAGCATCGGCAAAAGCGCATTTTGGGGATGCAGTTCCCTTTTCCAGGTTCTTCTGCCCGAGGGCGTAACGAGTATTGCTTCGTTTGCTTTTGCAAACTGTGATTCTCTGGAAAGCATTGCTATTCCTGCAAGTGTGACCAATATCGGTCTCTCCGCTTTCTACATGGAAAATAATTCTGCGAAATTATCCTCTATTAACGTACATCCCTCCAACACCAGCTACAGCAGCGATGCAAACGGTGTGCTGTATGATAAAAACAAGACTACACTGATCCGGTGCCCTGTTGCTTATACAGGCGGTACGTATGTGATCCCTGGAACGGTAACAACGATTGTCGGTTCCGCGTTCCGTGGATGTGACGTGACGTTTATGGAAATTCCCGCTTCCGTTACGGAAATCGGTGAGTTGATTTTCATAAACTGTACATCTCTTCGCAGTGTTGCGGTGTACAATCCTTCGGCCGTGCTTGATAAGGATGCGTTTGACGGCATTCCCGCATCTGCAGTGCTTTACGGTTATACCGGATCCACCACGGAAGCGTATGCCCGGGCCAATGGCATCTCCTTTGAGGTTCTGTCGAATCCTTCCGCTTATCTGTACACGGAGGCACAGGCAGTGGCTTACAAGGGCGCTTCCTTCACCTATACGGTGTCCCTGTCCGGTACGTATGACGGGTTCTGCTTCTATCTCAGTGACGGTGATGGAATGACGGTTACCGATATCACACCTGCAAACGGTGATATTAACGTGGACGATCAGGGTGATAAATGGCTCGTGTCCATTTTGGGCGGTGCCAATAAGACCAATGCTGCAAAGGAAACGGTTGTTACCGTTACTGTATCGGTCGCGGCTGACGCAGCGCTTGGAAAAAGAGAATTGATCCTTTCTGAAGTAATGGTTTCCGATGACCTTGGTGACAAGGCAGAAGTGAAATGCGAATATGCTGCCGTGGAGATCGTGGATCAGATTCCGGGAGACGTGAACGGTGACCGCGTGTTTAATTATTACGACGTGGCAAGACTGTACGCGTTCTTCCGCAAGAAGATTACGCTGGATCCGTGGGTGATCACCGATATAAACGGTGACGGCACCTTCGATTACTACGATGTGGCAAGACTGTACGCCATTTTCCGTGGAAAAGCTTCCTTTTAATTAATATACATATTTTACAGGAGGATCAGATGAAAAGAATTCTTTCTGCGATTATGGCTGCAGCGCTCATACTGGCCATATTCCCGCTGGGTGTTCTTGCAGCGGCTGACGCCGTTCTGTCTACGGAAACGTCGGCAGGTACGGTGGCACCGGGGGATACGTTCACCTACGATATCTGTCTGTCCGGTACGTATGACGGATATTCGCTGACACTTGCC
>JAZQDY010000023.1:0-4044 GCA_045547015.1 Eubacteriales bacterium
CTTTTCGTTCAGATACATGGTGAAATCGGCGGCTTCCTCGTTCAGCGTGCCGTTCCAGTAGGTAAAGCAGCCGCGGATGCCTTCTTTTTTAATGAAATTGACCAGCGGAATACCTTCACCGTCCGGCTTGAACAGGTACTCCCAGAAAGTATCTACTTCACCGCGTCCGTAATGATCCTCCAAAAAGGTAAACAGTTCACTGTAAGACGGGATAAACTCCGTGCAGGAAATCATAAAATACGCCTCCATAATTTGTATTCGATTCATGGTAATTGTAGCACACAAAGCCTGTCGTGTCAAGACGAATCAAGCAGATTATGCGGCAAACCGGGGGACATTTTCCCCGGCACAAGCACAGAAAACAAAAAACGCGCTGAGAAGAGCATTTCCTATTGACATACAATCCGCCGCGGAATGCAATTGAAAAAAGGAAATAACGAAAAAACCGAAGTCAATTTTTGACTCCGGATTTTCTTTTGCCAAACCGCATTCCATACTCATAGACACCTGTCACAAGGCAGCCTGTCCCGTAACAGACAATGTCTTTCACGTCAAAGGTCGTCCCGATCAGCGTGGACAAGAAGGCGTTGTCCGAAAGCCCCAGCCATTCCACCACCCGGGCGTACTGCAGCACCTCCGTTAAGGCGGCAAACAGAAACACCGCCGCCGGCAAAAACGGAAATCCCTGGGGGATAAAAATGCGGACGAGGAAATACAGCAGAACCACCACCAAAACATCCCCCAGATAGGGACGGATGAACCGATCCCGCACGAACAGGGCGATACCCGTTTCCACAAGCAAAAGACAGAAAAATAAAACCACATTGAACGATCGTTTCGGCATACGATACCTCTTTTTTCAAAAAGTGCCGCATGGCAGATGCGGCACTTTCGAATTATTTATCGCTGTGAGGGAAGCCCCAGATGCTTTTCCGCATTGCCGCGGGAGATCTTGTAGTACGCATCGTAGGAAATCTTTCCTTCCGTTACGGCGTCGTCCAAAAACTTCGCCAGTGCATAGCGGGGCGGCTGACTCATATTCATAGGCTGGCAGAGATCGAGACCGAAGAAAAGCCGATCCTGGAACTCCTCCATAAACGCATAGCCGAATTCCGGATCACGGGCAACAGCGTTGTAACCGCTGGTAGCGGAAAGATCGCCGTACAGATTGGGATATTTCCGCATCAGTTCCACCACACGTCCGCCGGGGGCAACCGGACCGGTGGGCCAGCCGTGGAAGGTGGTCTCGTTCACGTCCCCGGAAATAGAAGACCAGAACCGCTGGGAATGTCCGAAGAAACGGAGTTTCGGGAACATACCCAGACACTTTTCCAGCCGGTGCAGACCGATCTCATCGATCAGACCGTACTCACCGTTTTTATCGTGACCGATATGGAACGTCACGGACATATCGCATTTTTCGCACGCCCGGAACAGTGCCAGCACCCGGGGATCATCGAATGGGATATTGGCAATCAGCTCGCCCACGCCCTTGGCGCCCAGTGCTTTATAATGGGTAAGATACGGCATAAAATCCGTATTGCCGTTATTGTCGCCCATTCTGGGATCGATATGGCAGTGAAACGCAAAACGGTCGGGATACTGCTGTACCAGCTCGTAAATTTCCTCATTGGTGTTCTGGGCAAAGGTGCAGTCCGGCGCAATCATGGGAAGCAGAACGGCCTTTTCCACGCCGATCTTTTCGTGCATCTCCAGAAGCTCCTGATACGTAACGAAATGCTCTCCGTTGGGCAGCGGAACACTGCGGACGCGGGCAGCGTGCGCGTGAATATCGATTTTCTTAACAAGCTTCATATCTATATGTCCTTTCTTTTCTGCGGGGCGGAAATTCACTGTCCCTATTGTAGCACTTGTGCCGTTTCACTGCAATATCTTTTTCTGAAAAAAACTCAAAACGGGCTGACTTTTCCGGTTTCGCTGTCAAACACCACCGTATTCTCAAAAGAGAAAACATTTACCGTGTGCAGTTTTTCCATCCATTCTGCCACAACCGGCGTCAGAAACGGTCCGTCTCCCGGCTCGCCCCGTCCCAGATAGCGGCGATTTTCCCAAAGCCAGTCCGGCGTAGGCCAGAGGGCGTAGGTCGGCTGTACCGCCTCATAAAACCGCTCGTTCACGCCGCCCTGTCCGTGGTGTGCCATCTGCACCGCATCCGCCCTGACATCTGCGCCGGACGCCAGCAGTTTCTCCCCGCCTTCGATACCCAGATCCCCCAGCACGAGGAACGTGAATCCGTCCTCGGTGATGCGGAGCACGACGGACTGGTTGTTGACGGGATTTTTCAGTATTTCGGGATTGGCCACGGCCAGCACCTCCACCGTCATGCTGCCGAGCTTGAACGTCTCCCCTTTTTTTACGTCAAAATACCTTCCGTCCAGGTGCCGGCGGGCAAACTCGTTCCACTGGAGAAGCTCCTCCGTATCCTTAACCTTAGCGATATCCGCCCAACTGTCCGGCAGCCGGGATACCCCCAGACGGTCATAGGTGATCCCCTCCGGCTGCAGGAGCACCTCCATTACAGCGTTATGATGATCGCTGTGGGGATGGGTAATAAGCCACAGGTCGACGTGACCGCCCACCTCTTTGATAACCCGGCGAAGCTCTTCCCCGTTGCCCGAACAGCCGCCATCGATAACCAGCACCTGCCCGGTTTTGGAAACCACAGCATAGCCCATTGTCTGCTTCGGTGTCTTGTTTGTCAGCTGAATCATTTTCATATGGATATCTCCCGTTTGAAAAGCCGTTTTCTGTACGTACAGTATAGCACACCCGCACCCGTCTGTCAACAAAAGAAACCGCCGCGCAAAGGCGGCGGTTTGTACATTTCTTCTTTTACAGCTTGCAGATATCCGCGTCCGTAATGAGATGGAAGCCTGCCGCCTCAAGTGCATTTTCCGCCATGGCATTGTCCTCCACGCGGAGAACCACGTAGGCGTGCTTTTCCGTACGTGCCATGAATGCGTACAGATACTCCACGTTGATATCCGCTTTATCCAGAATGTCCAGCGCAGCGGTCAGCTTTCCGGGTTCGTCACCGATCTTCACACCGACCACGTCCACCGATTTGATGAGATACTGCTGCTCCTGAAGGATCTTTTCCGCTGCCGCCGTATCGTTTACGATCAGGCGGAGAATACCGAACTCTTCTGTTTCCGCAATGGAGAGGGCCCGCAGATTCACATTATTTTTTGCAAGAAGATCCGTTACCGAAACGATTGTACCTTTCCGGTTCGGAAGAAAAACGGTTAATTGCTTGATTGCCATAGCTGTTCTCCTTTCAAATCTTGTATCCGATCTTTATATAAGCTTACGCTTATCAATCACACGAACTGCCTTGCCTTCGCTTCTGGCAATGCTCTTGGGTGCTACCAGATGCACGGCTGGATTGATGCCCAGCATCGTCTTCATGGCAGCGGCAAGTGCCTTTTCCTTAGCAAGAACTTCGCTCACCTTATCCGTGAACTGCTCCGGAGTCATTTCCACGTGCACGTCGAAGGTATCCGTATTCTTTTCTCTGTCCACCACGATCTGGTAGTTGGGCTCGTAGCCTTCATTCAGAAGCACGGTCTCAATCTGGCTGGGGAATACGTTTACGCCGCGGATGATAAGCATATCGTCCGTTCTTCCCATGGGCTTTGCCATTTTGACCAGCGTGCGTCCGCAGGAGCACTTTTTCCGGGACAGAACGCAGATATCGCGGGTACGGTAGCGGAGAAGCGGGAACGCCTCTTTATCGAGAGAAGTGAACACAAGCTCACCCTTTTCGCCTTCAGGAAGCACCTCGCCCGTATCGGGATCGATGATCTCCGCGTAGAAGTGGTCCTCGTTCACGTGCATACCGGTCTGCTCGCTGCATTCAAACGCCACACCGGGGCCGGAGGTCTCCGTCAGGCCGTATATATCGTACGCTCTGATGCCCAGCGCAGCTTCGATACCGCGGCGCATTTCCTCCGTCCAGGGCTCCGCACCGAAGATACCGGCCTTCAGCGGAATATCCTCCGGCTTATAGCCCTGCTCCTTCAG
>JAZQDY010000024.1:0-2300 GCA_045547015.1 Eubacteriales bacterium
ATACAGAGATGCAAGAGAGGATGCCATCTACGAGGGCGTACGCCGCAAGTATCGCGACATTACCGGCCTTTCCATGGTAGAAGACTGCTCCCGTTCCGGCATTTCTGACTTCTGCGAAGGAAGCATGCGACGCTTCAGCGAGGACAACGGAAAAACCTGGAGCGAATGGGAAATCGTCAAAGAAGAAGACAGCAGCTACGACAACATGGGCGAGCATGACCGCAACTTCCCTTTTCATCCGGACGAACACTTCAACCCGGTACATAAGCACTGGGTCGGCCCCGGCATGGAACGGATTTTCAAGGGCGGTCACAAAAAAGCACTGAGCGAAATCTGGTCAAAAGGCGGTCCTTCCCCCCTCTCCGATCACGTATATTTCCGCATCCGCATCCCGGACGGCGACTGCTTCTATCAGATGGTCAAATACGAGGACGGCGCGGAATTCAACCGGGACGATCCCTTGAATCCGGAATATTTCTACAAGAACACCAGCTACGAGGGAAACAATCTGCTCTTTGACGAAAACGGTGATTTCTATCAGCCCATATGCGTATCCGCCGTGAAATGCTGCAAGCTCATGGGCATCGATCCGGAAGACGTATGCCCCAGCCACACCGGCACCGGTCTGATCGTGGTACACGGCATATGGAACGGCAAAAAATACGATCTGCACTATTCCCGTCCCGTGGTTATTTCCGATCTTCTCTCCTCCCGTGGCATCATGGAGCCGTCCATCGCCAAGCTGACCTCCGGCCGGATTCTGGTGGTGTTCCGCGTATCCAACTACCAGAACGCCGCATGGGGCACCCGCATTGAAAAAGGCACGCCCTCGTTTAAGTGGTACACATACTCCGACGACGGCGGAAAGACCTTTGTTGATCCCATGCCGTGGCATTTCGATGACGGAGAGGTAATCTACTCCTCCTCTTCCATCGCCCATCTGATCCGTTCGGAGAAAAACGGCAAGCTGTACTGGATCGGCAATATCACCGGACACGAGATCCGGGGCAACGATCCCCGCTGGCCGCTCCAGATCGTGGAGGTGGATGAAACCTACGGCACAGCCAAAAAGGAAACCTGTACGCTGATCGACACCCGCCGTGAGGGGGAAGGTGTCAATCTGGAGCTTTCCAATTTCGCCATTCACCAAAACCGGGAGACCGGCGATATCGAGCTTTTCCTCACGAAACGGAAACAGTTCCCCGAAGGTCCCTGGCAGAAATCTGAAGTCTGGCATTACGAAATTACTCTTTCGGACTGACAACGCAAAAAACACCGCACTCCAACCGGGATGCGGTGTTTTTTATTCAGTTCAGCGTATTCGTAAGCGTTTCTCGCATTTTGAGAACGGCACTGCGGAGAATCGCGTGTTCTTCCTTTATAAGTTCCGGATCCACCTGCAGAAGCAGGCGCGCTTCCTCCATGGCCTCGCCCAGAAGGGCGTAATCGCCACTCTCCGCCGGGATGGGAAGCATGGTATTGCCGTGCTGCCGTACGGCACCGCCGGATCCCACAAATTCGCCAGGCCCTCGCAGTGCCAGATCTTCCTCCGCGATGGCAAATCCGTCGTTTGAGCGGCGAAGCACGTCCAGCCGGCGTCGTGCCGTTTCTCCTTTGGCATCGGAGACGAGCACACAGTAGGATTTTGCTTTGCCGCGTCCCACGCGTCCGCGCAGCTGATGCAGCTGGGCAAGTCCGAAGCGCTCCGCATTTTCCACGATCATCAGCGTAGCGTTTGGCACGTTTACACCGACCTCGATTACCGTAGTGGACACCAGCACGGATATCTCCCCGGCTGCAAATGCCCCCATCGTTTTGTCCTTTTCCTGAGGCTTCATCCGCCCGTGCACAAAGCCAACGGTAAGATCGGGGAATATCTCCTCTCTGAGATGGGCCGCATATTCCACGGCTGCCTTCAGCGGAGGACGCTCTTCCCTGTCCGTTTCTTCTGTAAGGAGAAGATCGGTAAGTTCCTCCGGATCGTCGCCCGCTTTCCGCTTTGCTTCCGTTTTTTCCTCCACGGCAGGACAAACGATATATACCTGATGCCCCGCCTCTGCTTCTTTTCGGATAAAGGCATTCAGCCGCGCCCGATAGGATTCATCCACCACGAAGGTATCCACCTTCTGCCGACCCGGCGGCATCTCATCCAGCCGGGAAACGTCCAGCCCGCCGTACGCCGCCAGTGACAGAGTACGGGGAATGGGCGTGGCACTCATAGTCAACATATGGGCAAACTCACTCTTATCCGCAAGGGCGGCGCGCTGTCCCACGCCGAAGCGATGCTGTTCATCCTCGAT
>JAZQDY010000025.1:0-2074 GCA_045547015.1 Eubacteriales bacterium
AGCCGAGTTCTTCACCGCGTATACGAAAGCATTCTACGCACCGCAGATCGAAGAAATCAAAAAAGACGGTCTGGCGGCGATCAAAGCCTTCATCGAGGACACCTACACCAAGGACGAGGCAATGGACGTTCTGCACACGGAGATGACGGACGATACGCTCACCGTCACTGTGGATAAATGCCCCGCTGTCGCCTACATGAAGTCCGTCAATCAGACGCCCAGCAAGTATTTCATCATGCAGACGAGCGTTCTGTACGCTGTTATCGCCGAGGAAGCCGGTCTTTCCTTTACGCTTGCATACTTCAACGAGGAAGACGGCGCCGCAAAGTTCACCTTCTCTAAAAAATAAGATTCGGGAGAAATACCATGGCTGCTATAAAAGCAATTATCAATGCAAACGTCGTTCTGGAAAACGGCATTATCTGGGACGGTGCCCTTCTTCTGGAAGACGACCGGATCAAAGAGGCGGCTCCCATGAGCAAAGTGCAGATCCCCGACGGCGCAGAGATCATCGATGCCTCCGGTGCATACGTAGGCCCCGGATTTGTGGATATCCACGTTCACGGCGGTATCGGCGACAATCTGTTTTTTGAGCCTCACAAGGTTTCGGAGCATTTTCTCCGTCACGGCGCCACTACCATTCTGGCAACGCCCATGCCGATCTTTTCCTACGAAGAGCTTATGGAGGGCGTGGAGAGAATCCGCAAAGCACTGAAAACCACAAAAAATATCAAGGGCGTCAATATGGAAGGCCCGTATATGAACCCGGACTACGGCTCCAGCCGCGGTCGGCTTTCCTGGAGTCTCGTCATTGACAAGGAGAAATACGAGCCGCTGGTAGACGCCTTGGGCGATATGGCAAAAATCTGGTCCATCGCACCGGAGCGCGAGGGTATCTTCCCATTCATCGAATACATCCGCAAGGTAAATCCGGATGCAGTTTTGTCCGTGGGACACAGCGAGGCTACCCCTGCTCAGATTCGTGCGCTGGGTGCCAAATACCGTCCAACCTTGACCACGCATCTGATGAATGCCACCGGCCGGATCACGGGCGGCGGCGGTCTCCGCGGCTACGGTCCGGACGAATACTGCCTCGCCAACCATGAGATGTTTGCCGAAATGATCAGCGATTCCATGGGCATCCACGTACATCCCGATCTGCAGCGTATGGTGGTAAAGTGCAAAGGCATCGAGCGTGTGGTACTGATTACGGACAGCACCTGCTCCAACGGCACGCCGCCCGAAAAGTACGCCCACGTAACGGATATCAACTTCAGCGTAAACGGCGCAATCTCCGGCAGTAAACTGACCATGGACATCGCCTGCCGCAATATTATGGGACATACCGGCTGCGGCATCGCTCAGGCCTTCGTTATGGCATCTCTCAACCCCGCCCGGGTTATCGGTATGGATACGGAAATCGGGTCCATAGAGCCGGGCAAGAAAGCGGATCTCGTTTTCACCGATGACAGATTCAACATCAAAAAGGTTATGGTTGCCGGCGAAGTTTGTGCATTCTGATATGTGAATATTTGCAAAAATATGCACTTTACATATTGCATATTGGCAAAAGTTGTGGTATAATATCGAAAAATAGTTTTTTGGATGACGCTTGCAGGAAAAGCAATTTGCTGCCGAAGGAGTAACACTCTCAGGTTTCCGGGGACCGGATGAAGACTGTAAGCCGACAAAACTTTGGAGAACCTCATTCAGTTGAGTGCCGAAGGTGCAAGGCGGATACCGCTAATCTCTCAGGCAAAAGGACAAAGTTTCGATTTTATACACCGATGCTTTTTCTTTGTGTTTTTGTGCGATTTTACGGTTTGCGCTTTTTGCGCAAACCGTTTTTTGTTTTATCAAATCAATCCATTTTTCAAAGGAGAAAAACGCATGAACGCATTACTCGAAAACATTACCAACGTTAACAACGCCGTAAACGGTGTCGTTTGGGGTATGTGGGGTCTGGTTCTGCTCATCGGCACGGGTATTCTCATGACCTGTGTAACCAAGGGGTTTCAGGTATCCCATCTTACCCACTGGTGGAAAAACACCATCGGCAGTCTGTTCAACAAGG
>JAZQDY010000026.1:0-6444 GCA_045547015.1 Eubacteriales bacterium
CCGTACCGGCGTTTGTGAAAAACATATCCGTAGACGAAGAGGCAGACGGCTGTGCCCCCGGCATTTACGTTTCGCTGATCGAAGGAATGATGGAGTAAGCCATGCGCATTGATATCATGACCTTGTTCCCCGCCCTGATTGAATCGGTGCTGGGGGAAAGCATTATCGGACGGGCACGGAAAGCAGGCATCGTGGACATCCATGCCCACAACATACGCGACTACTCTGAGGATAAGCATCATCGGGTAGACGATACGCCCTACGGAGGCGGCCGGGGAATGCTGATGGCGGCACCGCCCATCTGGAACTGTTTTTCCGCCATCACAGCGGATGCCCCCGCCGACGAAAAACGGCACGTAGTCTATCTGTCTCCCCGCGGACGCACATTCACGCAGGAGATTGCCAAAGAATACGCCGCGTATGACCGGCTGATTCTGCTGTGCGGGCATTACGAAGGCATTGACCAGCGGATCATTGATGAAATCGTGGACGAGGAGCTGTCCGTGGGCGATTTTGTTCTTACAGGCGGCGAGATTCCCGCCTGCCTTGTGGCGGATGCGGTCTGCCGTCTCATTGACGGTGTGCTCCCTTTGCCGGAATGCCACGAAAAAGAAAGTTTTGAAGATGATCTTCTGGAGTATCCTCAGTACACCCGTCCGCCGGTTTTTCACGGGCGTGCCGTTCCGGAGGTACTGATCTCCGGGCATCACGCCAATATTGAAAAATGGCGCAGAGAGGAATCCGAAAAAATCACGGCGGAGCGCCGCCCCGATCTTCTCCGCAGAAAAGCAGAAAAAGAGAAGAAATAATCAAAGCATACCGAGATAGGCAAGCACCCCGTTTGCCACACCACGGGCGAAAGACTGAGGATCTTCTGCCATCAGCTCCGCATCGTATGGATTGGTGATAAAGCCCAGTTCAATGAGCGTAGCCGGCATCCGTGTACGGCGGAGCACGTACAGATTGGTGCGTGCCGTCACGCCCCGATTGGCAAGACCGGTATAATAATTCAGCTGCGTGAGTATGTTTTCCGCCAACGGCTCCGCCTCGCTGTCCAGCGAATACACGAATGCCTCCGAACCGGATGCGGTAGGGATAGAAGACGCATTGGCGTGCAGACTGATAAAGTAGTCCGCCCCCCATTCGTTGGCTTCGGTCACCCGTGCAATCAGTGATGACGAGGTGGATGTGCCCAGCTGCGTTTCCGCAGTGGGCCGGGACAGCCGGACATCAATTCCGTTTGCACGGAGAATGGCGGCCGTCCGCGTACCGATGGCAAATACCAGGTCCTGCTCCCGATAGCCGTTGCCTTCTGCGCCTGCGTTGGGATTTTGGGGATTATGCCCCTGATCGATATACACCTTCACAGCCATATACTGTTTCCTCCTGTATTCGTACAGTTTTCTCCTTCAGTATATGTGTTTTCTTCCCCTGCCGTGACGGAACGGTATAGTTTTACCTTGAACAGGAATCGCGTTATGAAAGAAATGCAGATGCTTCTCAGCCGGACCAGATCGGCCGCTGATAAATATTCCATGATCGAAGACGGAGACCGGATCGCCGTGGGCGTATCCGGCGGTAAGGATTCTCTGGCGCTTTTGTGTGTCCTCGCTGAAATGCGTATTTTCTATCCAAAAAAATATGATCTGGTTGCCGTTACGCTGGACATGGGCTTTTCCGTATCCGAAAAAATCGGTGCCGAGAAAACGGATTGGACGCCCATCGCCGAGTTATGCCGCCGGCTGGACGTTCCTTACACCGTACGGCAGACGGAAATTGCAAAAATCATTTTCGACATCCGTAAAGAATCCAATCCCTGCTCCCTATGCGCCCGCATGCGGCGCGGCTCTCTGCACGATGCAGTAAAGGAACTGGGATGCAATAAACTGGCACTGGGGCACCACTACGACGATGCGGTGATTACCACCATGCTGAATCTGTTTTACGAAGGCCGTTTCGGCTGTTTCTCACCGGTCACCAATCTGAGCCGCAAGGAGCTGACCATGATCCGCCCGTTCATTCACGCACGGGAAAAAGAAATTAAATCCTTTGTACGCCGCGCCGGTCTGCCTGTTGTCGAGAGCCCTTGTCCGGAGGATAAGGAATCCGAACGGGCGGCAATGAAAACGTATCTGGGCGATTTCGATCACGAGCACAGAGGACTGTACACCCGAATCGTAGGGGCCTTGGAACGGGGCGAAATCGACGGCTGGAAACCCTGAAAGTAAAAAAAGCTTCCGTTACACGGAAGCTTTTTTTACTTTTGCAGAATATCAATCGGCAGCGGCAGGCGGATTCATCTGGGAGTCCGCTTCTTCCTTTTTCTGTGCCGCACGCGCTTCCATCTTTTCTCTGAGGAGCGCATACAGAATCGCACAGATCGGCACGCTGAGCAGCGAGTAGATAACACCGCCGATATTACCGCCGATAATCACAGCGGAGAACACTAGGATACCCGGCAAGCCCACCGACGTACCTACCACCTTGGGATAGATCAGCGAGCCCTCCAGCCACTGAAGAACCAAAACGAAAATAAGGAACAAAAGTGCCTGCCACGGATTTACCGTAAGAATCAGAACCGCGCCGAAAATCTCACCGATCAAAGCACCGATGATGGGAATGAGTGCTGTACAGCCGACAACGATGGAGATAATCCCTGCATACGGGAAGCGGAAAATCAGCATACCTATATAGCACAGCACGCCAAAGATCACCGCCTCCGTACACTGTCCGCGGATGAAATTGCTGAACACGGAGTCGCAGATGTCCGTAACGTGAAAGAATCTTTCGGCAAATCTGTCCGGCAGGAAAGCCCGAAACATCCGCCCGGTAAAGGAACAGATACGCTCCTTCTGTGCCAGAAAATACACGGCAACCACGAAGCTGAAAACCAGATTTATCACGCCGCCGGTAAGAGATCCGGCAATGGATGCGGCACCGCCAATGAGAGAAGACGTGGAATCTGAATCGAACAACGCAAGGAGCGTATTGCTGATGGTTTTCCAGTCTACGGTAAACTCTTCCAGCCATTCCGTATCCATGTGGAAGGAGGACAGCGTTTTTATGCCCCAAGCCTTCAGATCGTTGAAATAGGCAGGAAGCTTCGCCGCAAGGGTGGAAATTGTTTCCTCCAGATCCGGGGAAACAACCACGATAAGGATGGTAATCAGCCCGAGAAATATCACAAACGTAAGGATCAGAGAGATCGGCCGGATCATCTTACGCACGAACTCCCGCTTTGCCCGTTTCATGAAGAAGAATACCTTATCCTCAAGAACACGCATGAGAATATTTAAAACGTAGGCAATTGCCAAACCAGTAAGAACCGGCGACATCAGCGACGCTATCTTGCTGACCAACTCCCAGATATAGCGGATATTCAGTGCAGCACAAAGGAGCAGCACTGTAAAGCTGATCAGGATCAGATTATCTTTCAGCTTTCCCTTACGCCATTGAAACATAGATCAATCACTTCTCCCCGTCCGTATCGGACGCATCAGTTTCTTTTTCCGTAAGACACACGGTGGCAGCCTCCAGCCGATGCTCCCGGATTTCCGTAACCTTGATATGTAAGTTTTCAATGTCGATCTCAAAAGTCGTTCCGTCATCCGGAACAGAACCATACATACCGAACACAAGTCCGCCGAATGTATCGTATTCCTCTACCGGAAGCTCGGTTTCCAGCCGCTCCGCTACGTCCTGCAGGGATGCCGCACCGATGATACGCCACGTGCCGGAATCCATCTGCTGAATATCCTCCGGCTCCTTGGGTGCTTCGGCATTGTCGTCCAGATCACCCACAAGCTGTTCCAGAAGGTCGTTCATCGTAACAATACCGAGCGTTCCTCCGTATTCGTCAAGAACTACGGCAAAATGCTTTCTGGACTGCTTCATCTGCTTGAAAAGAACATCAGCGCGAACGGTAGCGGGTACAAAATATGCCGGCTGCACCGCCTCTTCCATAATGCATTCCTTGGAACGTTCGGACAGGCGGAAGTAATCCTTGGCGTTCAAAACCCCAATGATATTATCCACCGTTTCGTCACATACCGGGTAGAAGGTATGGCGGGAATCGTGAATCGTCTGATCCCACTCATCCACCGTCTCTTCCTTCCACAGTAAAGCAATCTCCGTACGGTGGGTAGCAAATTCACCCACGGTAAGATCATCAAACTCGAAGAGATTCTGAATGATCTCCTTCTCCTCATCGTCAAGCACGCCCTTTTCAATGCCGGCATCCACCATCATCTGGATAGATTCCTTGCTGACGTCATCCTCATCCACATTGGGGTCCACGCCGAACAGGCGAAGAACCAGATTGGTGGACAGGGTGAGAAGAGACACAAGCGGGGCGAAGAAGCGGGAGATACTATACACTAAAGCGGCAAGGCTCAGCGCCAGAGATTCGGTTTTCTTCATGGCAAGGCGCTTCGGCACAAGCTCGCCGAACACCAGCGTCAAGAAAGAAAGCACCAGCGTAATCAGCACGACGGCGATAGAATCCAGGGTAGTTCTGGGCACTTTTACGCCGAGGGAAAGCACCCAATTCACCAGATATTCAGAGAAGTTATCGGCTGCGAAAGCACTTCCCAGAAATCCCGACAGGGTGATAGCAATCTGAATGGTAGCAAGGAAGCCGGACGGCTGTTCCGTCAGCTTCTGGAGTTTCTTTGCGCGCTTGTCACCGGCTGTCGCCAACTGATCAATCCGCACATCATTCATGGAAATCACGGCGATTTCCGCGCAGGCAAAAATGGCATTCAAAAAAATCAAAAATAACTGCAGCAATAACTGCCATACAATGGTTTGCATTTTACAATACTCCTAATACTATGTCCTGTTTATCCTGTAAGCGATCAAAGATCTGCCGAAGCATCACCGGGACTGAAAAGGAAAAAATGCAAAAAAGCACCGCCTGTGACCGCGCAATACCGATCGCAAGCTGTGCAAACGACTGTTCTCTTCTGGGCAGAGCAACTGCAACTGTCCGGGTCTGTCATATATCCTCCGTTAAAATAAGCGCATAACTGCGTGATCCGGCATAGAAACCTACGCCTCGCTTATGATTATACCATAAATTCCGAAAAAATCAATAGCAAAATGCATTTTTCTTTGCCGGATTCGCAGTCAAGCGTGAAAAATCACTCTCCGAAAAGAGTAGAATATACCATAATCATCTCATCATGAGACAAAACATAGGGAGAATTCGCGTAATTGCTGGCGCCTGCCACCCGGTTCACATGCTCGTCGATCTGCTCTCTCGTGAGCGTCAGATGCACATTTGCCTTGGCGGGAATACGGCGTGCCAGCTCTCCGGGAGAGGTACCCAGATACGCGGCAAAGCGCATCAGCTTCTTTTCTCCGAGAACGGTACGCATATTATAAACGATATACGCACCGGCAAAGGCACCGCAGGCACGTCCGTGAGGAATTCCCTCGGACAGAGTGATGCTGTATCCCAAAGGATGAGGGAATCCGGTGCTGGTACGGTTGATAGCGATACCGGCAGCCAGCGCTGCCAGGCTGAGGCGTTCCCGCTGGACAGGGGTGAATCCACCGGCATCCTTCACTCCATCGTCATCCGCTCCATGGAAAATCACATCCCAGATCTGCCGTGCGGCAAAGAGGGCGTGCATCTCCGAAGAAGCGTTTGCCTTGGGAGAAAGGTAGGACTCCATCGCATGGGAGAAAGCATCCAGCGCAGTGGAAACGGTGTATTCCTCGCTGAGAGAATAGGTGTAGCGGGGATCCACGAAGGTAATCCTCGGATAGCCGCCGGGGATAGGCTTGAACGTCTTTTTCACGTCACCGCCGGGCAGCGTGAGTACCGCATACGGATTTGCCTCCGATCCTGTACCTGCCGTGGTGGGAATAGCAATAATTGGCAGCATTCCGGATGCGGGCAGCTGTGCGGTGTAAATATCCGTCACGCCAATATCCGGCAGAACGGCGTACGCCGCAATTGCCTTTGCCGCATCCAGCGGAGAGCCGCCGCCGATACCGATAACAAAATCTGCACCCGCTTCCCGAGCAGCGGCACCGCCCCGATGGCACGTTTCCGCCAGGGGATTCTCCGTAATCTCATCAAAAACCGTGTAGCCGATACCGTTTTTCGACAGAGCCGCGATCACATCATCAAGAGCACCGCTGAGTTTGGCAGAACGCTTGCCCGTGACGATCAGCGCATGCTTGCCCAGTGCCATATCATCTGCGTGCTCCCGCACGATATGGGTGCCGGTGATGATTCTCGCAGGCATAAAGAAACCGAAATCCATAATAGCCTCCTTAATTTTCAATACTGTAAAAAGCAAAGAGGCAGACCCGCCATAGCGAGTCTGCCGCACTTTGCTTTAGATCTTTTCCTTGACCTTGGACGCCTTGCCGACTCTGTCTCTCAGGTAGTACAGCTTTGCGCGGCGAACCTTACCGCGACGGATCACGTCG
>JAZQDY010000027.1:0-4611 GCA_045547015.1 Eubacteriales bacterium
GCCTTCATACGGTTTACGGAATGAGCGGTGCCTCTTTTCGGTTATGTATGTATATAATTCTTTATTCATAGATTCCTCCGCAGAGACATTGGTGAAAACTTCAGTATATTATAACACTCCGGTTCATTATGTCAATAGTATTTTCAAAAAACATACAGAACCGCAGAAAATCTGCGGTCCTGTATGTTTTCTGCAAATCACAGATTCACAAATTATTTTTTTGCATAAAACGTTTTATGGATGGAGTGCACGGAACGCACGACGCTTTGCAGATAGGCATTCACCGTATTCCCGCCCTGATCCAGATCTGACATAACCACGAGTACATACGGATGCTCGTCGTACACAATGCCCATATCGTGATAGGCATCCTCGTCCCAACCGTATTTATGGGCGACAGGCGTAGGGGAAACGCCAAGCGGAATCACGACGGTATGCATGGATTTCAGCAGTGCATCCTTCAGCAGCGTGCTGTAAGGTGTATCTTCTTCGATAAAGGCGTAGATTGCTTCCAAAAATTTGCCGCAATCCTCAGCCGAAAGCTGCATGAAACCGTTTGCATACCCGCTGGCACCAATGGTGCGGGCAACCGAATAATAGTCCGTATAACCGAACAAAGCACGAAGCTGCGCAAAAGCAATGTTATCGCTGTACAGCAGGGCGTACTCAATCAGTTCCAGATACGTGAGTTCGATACCGTCCTCCATCCCCTTCAGTTTTCCTGAGCCATCCTGCATCATTTTTTCTTTATCAAAGGTCCATACACGGGTCAGATCGTACTTTTCTTCGCCCGGCTGATACAGGATACGGCCATCCTCGTCCAAATTCGGATGCTGCCCCTCGAAAAGCGGCTCACCCTCCTCATCATACAAAGCATTGCCTTCCCCATCAAAGTACAACTTGTTATTCTCAAAATCCACGACGGATTTCAGCAGCGCATATATGTACGGTGCTTTCACCAGGCTTGCGGTATACATAACTTCTTCAGCATTATAGGAAAGCGTGTAACCGGTAGTAATATCCCTGTAATAAAAAGCAAGCTTGCTGGGGACCTCTTCTGTGACAGTCTCCACAACCTCCCCCGTTTCCTCATCCGTTATATCCTTCTTCAGCATATGGGGAGGCCGGTTGGATTCCGCTACAAACAGAAGTAAATCGCTGATTTTCTTTGCCTGATACCCAAAGTTCAGGGTGGTAATATTCTCATAATGAGCGATAAGCTCATCCAACTCCGCAATGCGTTCTGCCGCTTTCTCTGCATCCTGTTCGAGAGACGCAATTTTATCCAAAAGTATCTGCTGATATTCGTCGGCCGCGTCGCCGTTTTTTATCAGAACATTTACTTTGTATTCCAGTTCGTCAATGGCGGCATATTTTGCCTGCAATTCCTCCGTCAGTGAGATAAGCTGTACTTTCATGGCTTCGTTGTAGGTATCCTGGGCCGCAATCTGCTCTTGGGCAGCGTCCAGATCCTCCGTTAAAACGCGCACCTTCTCGCGTTCCGCCAACTCTTCCGGGCTTTCATACGCAATATAAAGCCACACAGATAAAGCGCCCAGAAGCAAAACTACTGCGCTTAACAGTGAAATACAAATAGTTGCCGACTTATTCTGCATTGTGCTAATCACTCCAAATTCATCTACCGTGCTGAATAAACGCACCGACCGTCCACATAAACACGTTTAACTTTTGTGCTGAGAAGCAGCGGATCACCGTCAAACAGGACTAAATCTCCGTCTTTCCCCGGTGTAATACTGCCAATCCGGCTGTCAACGCCTAACATTTTTGCCGGATGGATCGTAATTGCCCGATAAGCGGACATGACATCCATGCCTTCCCGAACCGCCATCGCGGCACATACGGTCAGGTATTTGAGCGGAGTCACCGGATGATCCGTCGTAATGGACACCGTCACTCCAGCGCGATCCAGAACGCCGGGTGTCTCAAAGGACAGATTTCTGAGTTCCGGTTTTGAGCGATCAGACAGCGTCGGACCAACAAAAATCTGTGCGCCAACCGCTGAAAGATCCTCCGAAATTAAATGCCCCTCCGTACCGTGAACGATCCGGTAGGCGAGGTTGAATTCTTTGGCAATACGGATAGCCGTAAATATATCATCCGCCCGATGCGCGTGTATATGAAGCGGCATACCGTCACGGAACAGCGGCACCATTGCCTCCAGCCGCGCATCAAAATCCGGCTTTTCCACTTCGGATTCCGGATCGTCTTTTTTGCTTTCATATTCGCAAAGAGCGTCAAAATAGTCCTTCGCTTTCCGAAGTGTTTCCCGGATGATAGCCGCTATCGCCATCCGCGTCTCCGGCATCTGATTCTGCCCGTGAAAGGCCCCCTTCGGATTTTCACCCAATGCGCACTTCAGTGCCGCCGGTGCGGCAAGAAGCATGGCATCCACGCATTTGCCGTAAGTTTTCAGAACACATACCTGACCGCCGATAGGATTTGAACTGCCGGGTGCCACCCCCACAGTCGTAATACCGGCGGCAAGCGATTCCGTAAAAGCACGATCCAACGGATTGATCGCATCCCAGGCACGAAGATGGGGCGTGGACGGATCGCTTGCCTCGTTGCAGTCATCGCCCTCAAAATCCAGAGAATCTTCGATAATACCAAGATGCGTATGAGCATCAATTAACCCCGGAAACAGCCAGCCGTCTGCCGGCACGATCTCTTCGTCGGGATAGAGCGCCATATCCGGCTCACCGCTTCCCACAGCCGTAATTTTTCCGTCCTGTATGACGATGAATCCTGTCGATATGTTCCCGATAGTTTCATCCATGGAAAATATTTTCGCTCCAGAAAGAATCATACAGACACGCCTCCACGATTCTTGCCTGTTTCCAGGAATTCCGCCGCTTCTACAGCGGCAATGGCTCCGTCTGCCACAGCTGTTGCAATCTGTCGAAGGGATTTGGAACGAACGTCGCCGGCTGCAAACAAGCCGGGAACTTTCGTCCGGCATCGCTCATCCGTCACAATATACCCACCATCATCATAAGACAGCGCGGATAGTGTATTCAGAAAAGGAATCGCCGGGGCACTTCCCACAGCAATAAACACACCGCTCACCGGTAAAGTCATCGGTGCAGGCAAAGCATTTTCCGCTGATTTCAAAATATCCAGAGAGGTCACGCGTGTATCCCCGTTAATCTTTTCGATATGAGCATTCATCAGCAAGTGCACATTCTCAAGTTCAGCAAGACGGTCCGTCAAAATACGATCCGCGCGAAAGGTATCTCTGCGGTGAATCAACGTGACACTTTTGCAGAACTTAGCTAAATACAGTGCATCGCCCACAGCCGTATTGCCGCCACCGACTACGGCTACGTCTTTATCTTTGAAAAAACGACCGTCGCAAACGGCACAGTAGGATACACCGCGGCCGGTAAACAGTTCTTCTCCTGGCACACCAAGATTCCGACGATTGGTCCCAGTGGCAACAATTACGGCGCGATGCAGTGCTTCTGTCCTGTCGGCTGTAACATGAAATCCTTCCTTCACCGTATTTACAGCGGATACGGCTGCATACACGGTTTCAGCACCGAGAGCAGAAGCCTGTCCCGCCATAGAATCGGCAAGCTCCATGCCGGTAACAGAGGAAAAACCAGCATAATTTTCAATCTCATGCGCCAAAAGCATCTGACCTCCCAGCGCATTCCCGTCATATATCACTGCAGAAAGTCCGGCGCGAAGCGTATAAATCGCCGCGGTAAGTCCGGCAGGACCACCGCCAATAATTGCCACGTCACTTCTGTACACTTTCATGTTTTTCTCATCCTTCACTATAAAAATTGTGCCGCAATACTGCTCGGTATTCACGGCACAAGGCACTTCGATCTCAGATTATATACTGGTCAGTCCACCAAATCGTTATAAAAAACAATCTCTTCCGGCAGGCGCAGATTCAACTTTTCACGAGCAATTTTTATAACATACTCGTGATCGAAAGGAGTATCAAGAGCAGCTTCAACGGCATCAATACGTTCATTCGCGGCATCAATTTCTGCAAGAATTGCGTCGCGCTGCTGTTTCAGATTGTTATAACGAAGCTGAAGTGTAACAATCATAACGACACAGAACACCGCCAGCACAACCATAGCCAGCTTAAAAAACACATTGTCTCTGATTCCATGCATACACCTCAACTCCTTCCCGTTGTAAATATTTAATTCAATCCTCCGCTAATTCCGCTTGCGAAAAGCGGATTACGGACTCTAAGTTCGATCGCACGTATCTGGTATACTGTAAGCGTATCCTGTACCGGCAGGCACTGAAAATCGGCTTCACAGCATATCGAACAAATAATCGGTACAAAATAACTGCCACAAACCGCACGACACGAAAAGGCACGCACAGTATCCACCAAAGATACAAGAAAAATGCACACAGTAAAAATGCAAGCATCTCCGAAGAAAGCATTACCAACTTTCCCACGGTAAAATAGTAGGCCGCAAAACCGATCAGGCATCCGAAAAGGTAGAACCATCGAAAGCAACCGCTGGCAGCATGAAACAGAAACACGCAGAAAACACAGCCAGCCGAAAAAAAGAAAGCGATATCACCCACAGTCAAAAAGAACAGCCTGTAACCATA
>JAZQDY010000028.1:0-4728 GCA_045547015.1 Eubacteriales bacterium
GCGCCGGGGTCGCCTCGGTATGACCGTAAGCAAAAGCGGCGTTCGGATTCACCTCATGTGCCATCTTCACGAAAGACTCGATGCCCTCGCGTTCCGGCGCCACTGCCCATACGCGGACGGCATCACCGGCCGTTTCCGCAACGGTGCGGGCGTGTTCCATGTTGATCTCGCCCTTCCACTTGTTCTTTTCGGGCGACGCGCCGAAGCGCGGATTCATATAAGGTCCTTCCATATAGATGCCGCCGATGGCACGGCCGACAGGCGAGTTCGCCATAGCCGTCTGCACGCGCTTTATGGAATCCAGCATCTGCTCGTAGGTAAGATTATAATACAGTGTAGCCAAAACGGTGGTTTCACCGTGGTGGAGGAAATGCTTTATTGCCCCCTCGGGATCGTCGTCAAAGCGGCATCCGCCGCCGCCATGGCAGTGAATGTCCACAAAACCGGGGCCCACGTATTTTCCGCCGGCGTCAACAACCTCAGCATCGGCGGGAATCTCCAGATTGTCGCCGAAAGCCACGATCACGCCGTTGTCAATAAGAAGCGTTCCGTCAAACAGAATGCCCTCTTCCAGAATCAGATTAGCATTGATAATCGCTTTCATCTTAGTTTATTGCTCCTTTCGCAAGGTCATCTTCCAGTTTCAGATAGCGGTCGTAGCGTGCACGGGTCGCCTCGTGCAGCGGACCGGGACAGGTAGAATCGGCAAGGGGAAGCACGGGAAGCGCATCGAGAGCAAAATCTCCGCTGCCCACGCCTGCCAGCATAGCCGCTCCCACACCGGCAGCCTCCGCCATCTTGGGTACGATAATCTCCATACCGGTAGCATCGGCAAAGATCTGCTGCCAGAGCTTGCTCTTTGCGCCGCCGCCGAAGAGAATCAGTTTCTTTACTTCGCCCGCGGGATCCATGTTCCCGAGAATTTCGGCAATTTGGAACGCCACACCTTCCATGACGGCGTTGGCGCAGTCACCCCGGACAGAAGCCAGAGACAGTCCGTAGAAACAGCCTACGGCAGGAACGTTATACCGTGGGAAAGAATCTCCGCTGAGATAGGGATGGAAAATCACGTCCGTGCCGCGTGCACGCGCCTCTGCCGCTTCTTTATCGATCACGTCGTAACCGATGCCGGGATACATCAGATCCCGGAGCCAGCGAAGTGCCGCACCGGCGGTGCCAACCACGCCCTCGGTGACAAACGTACCGGGGAACACGTACGGTGACCAGCCGACTACCGTATTGCCCACCGTATCGCACACATCCCACAGCTTGCATACAGCGGCAGCCGTGCCCAGGGATACGGTAAGTGTGCCGGGTGCAAGCCCTGCACCCAAGGCAGCGCACCGCTGATCCTGTGCACCCAGTGCCACTACGCAGTCCGCAGGCAGTCCGAGCCGCGCGGCAGCTTCCGGCAGAAGCGTACCGGCAGATGTACCGGCAGGACGGATCTCTGCCAGCATATCCTGAGGGATTCCGAACCGATCCAGCGTTTCCTTATGCCAAACACCGCCCTTAATATCGTACAGCAGAGTGCCGGAGGCCATGGACGGATCGGTAACCACAGCACCGGTGAGCTTTGCGGTAAGAAAATCCAGCGGCATGAGCATTTTGTGGGTTTTTGCCCAGATTTCCGGCTGATTGTTTTTGATCCAGAGAATCTTCGGCAGGGAGTAGCACGCAAGCAAATGCTTGCCGGTAAGCGTAAACGCCGCCGTATCTCCCCATACCGACCGGAGCATTTCCGTTTCATCCTGTGCCCGGCTGTCCATCCAGCTGAGTGCCGTACGGAGGGGCGTCAGATTTTCATCCACGGGCACGATGCTGATTCCCTGGGAGCTGATACTGATGGAGCGCACGTCTTTTTTGTCGATCTTCGCCTTTTCCATGGCGGCGATCATGGTACTGACGGACAACTCCCACCAAAGGTTCGCGTCCTGCTCGTACCAGTCCGCCTGCAGAGCGATCAGCCCGTACTCCTCGTACTGGGAGCCCAGCAACCGGAAGCTTTCATCAAACACCATACTGCGGCAGCCGGTGGTACCCAGATCAATGGCTATAAAATACTTCATGTATGTAATTCCTTATTTGCAGAAGCTGTATTTTGCCGCACCGGTCTCGTCGTCATAGGACTCCATGGTGAACCGATAGCCGGTCTCCTCCGCGATCACGGCCATCACCGTTTCGGTGGTATAGCGGAACCACTTCGACACAGGTACGTCGATGGAATGCATAAACGCTACGGCCGGGCAGGCGGAAACGGTCACGGTCAGCGTATCACCATCGAGAACGGTAGAAACCGCCTCCGGCACCTTCTCCGTTTTATACGTATTCAGAATCTTTGCCTCAAGAGCGGCAAGTCCGTCCTTCTTAACGGCTTCAATGACCGGCTTGTGCACTACCTTGGTATAGCGGGTCAGATAGTCGATCATGGCTTCCTTACCGTAGGTTTCAGCCACGTAATCCACGCCTACGTTCAGGCTCTTATGGAAGCCTTGATGGAAGTATTCGTTATCGGACGCACGGCGGTCCATGATCTTCGTGTTTTCATCCACCACAACCTGACCGTCGAAAATTTTCGGATCGGTGATAAGAATGGTGCAGGCGGCTTTATCCGCGCCGGTGCAGTCGAAGATATAATTCAGGCCCACTTTTTCAGCGGAGGCACGGTAGTGATCGCAGTGGAGGCAGTAATCCCGATACGGCTCCACGCCCAGATCCTCCCTCAGTGCCAGCAGACGTCCCTTGGAGGGGCACTTGTGCATATCGATTTTGAACCAACCTGCCTTTTCGTTCAGGTACAGGGTAAAATCGGCAGCCTCCTCATTGAGCGTGCCGGACCAGTAGGAGAAGCATCCGGGCAGGCCCTCTCTCTCCAGAAAACCGGTCAGCGGAATACCTTTTCCCTCAGGGGAAAAGCGGGTTGCCCAATAGGTGCGCACAGCCTCGGCACCGTAGTGCTCTTCCAAATATTTGAACAGTTCACTGTATGCGGGAATAAATTCTGTACAGGAAATCATGTAACTTCTCCTTTATTTTGCGAAAGAATACTTGGCGGCACCGGTCTCTTCGTCATAGGACTCCATGGTGAAGCGGCAGCCGGCAGCCTCAGCCAGAACGGACATTACGACTTCGGTGGTGTAGGGATACCACTTGGAAACCTCACGCCCCGTTTCTTTCATATGCTTAACAGCCGGGCAGTAGTGTACCGTCACTGTCAGCGTATCGCCGGAAAGATCAGTGGAAACCGCATCCTCTGCCTTTTCCTTTTTGTATGTGTCCAGAATATGCGCTTCGAGAGCGGAGAGGCCTTCCTTTTCCACAGCCTCCAGCACCGGTCTGCAGACAGTCTTGGCATACCGTGTCAGATAATCCACAAGAACGTCCTTTCCAAAGGTTTCACCCATATAGTGTACACCCTTGTTCAGACTATAGTGGAAATCCTTATGGAAATATTCATTGTCACCCGCGCGGCGATCCATTACAATGGTATCCGCATCCACGATCATCCGTCCATCAAACAGCTTGGGATCGGTAATCAGCAGAGAGCAGGCGGCGTGATCCACGCCGGAGAAATCAAACGTGTAGTTCAGTCCCGCCTTTTCCACAGCCGCACGGTAGTGGTCGCAGTGGAGGCAGTAATCCCGATAGGGTTCCACGCCCAGTTCATCCTTCAAGGACAGAAGACGACCCTTGGACGGGCATCTGTGCATGACCTCGTAATACCAGCCTGCCTTTTCGTTCAGATACATGGTGAAATCGGCAGCTTCCTCATTCAGCGTACCAGACCAGTAGGAATAGCATCCGCGGATGCCCTCTCTCGTGAGAAATCCGGTAAGGGGATGCATTTTTCCGTCGGGCGTAAAGTGGTGTACCCAGTAGGTGCGCACCGCCTCGGCGCCGTAGTGCTCCTCTATGTACTTAAACAGCTCGCTGTACGCAGGAATAAACTCAGTACAGGAAATCATGTTGGTTCTCCTTTATTTTGAGAAAGAATATTTGGCAGCACCGGTTTCTTCATCATAGGACTCCATGGTGAAGCGATAGCCGGCCGCCTCGGCAAGAACGGACATTACGACTTCGGTGGTGTAGGGATACCACTTGGAAACGGTACGGCCGATCTTCTTCAGATGCTTTACAGCCGGGCAGTAATGCACGGTGACAGTCAGTTTGTCATCTTTAAGGCAAGTGGAAACGGCGTCTTCCGCCTTTTCCTTTTTGTACGTATCGAGAATCTTTGCCTCGATAGCGGCAAGGCCTTCCGTCTCGATAGCGGCAAATACCGGCTTATAGATGTTCTTCGTATAGCGGGTCAGATACCCCACAAGGACGTCCTTGCCGTACTTCTCGCCCACGTATTCCACGCCCTTATTGAGGCTGCTGTGGAAATCACGGTGGAAATACTCGTTATCCGATGCACGGCGATCCACGATTTCCGTATTTTCATCCACGATCATCCGTCCGTCGAACACCTTGGGATCGGTAACAAGAAGAGAACAGGAAGCGTGATCCACGCCCACGAAATTGAACATATAGTTCAGTCCCATTTTCTCCACGGACGCACGGTAGTGGTCGCAGTGGAGGCAGTAATCGTGATACGGTTCTACGCCGATCTCATCCTTCAGTGCCAGAAGGCGGCCCTTGGACGGGCATTTGTGCATGACCTCATAGTACCAGCCGGCCTTTTCGTTCAGATACATGGTGAAATCGGCGGCTTCCTCGTTCAGCGTG
>JAZQDY010000029.1:0-11488 GCA_045547015.1 Eubacteriales bacterium
GCAGGCCAATCTAAAGCGCACTTGTGCGCAGCCTGTAGTATTAGGGCTATGCCCGAAATTGAAATACCACCCGCTATGCGGGGGGATTTTTATTATTTTTCGATGTGCGTACGGTTTTCCCTTTCTGTGTTGCCGGGGATAAACCGGACGTTGCGCCCCCTCTGTAATGGTTCTCCTTACCGGAAGTTTTCTTCAACGAACGCAATAATCGGAGTCGGATCGCTCAAACCGTGAGGATGGTGCTTCGCCATGGTACGGCAGATGACCTTGATGTTTCCGCCATTTTCCCGGTAATAATCCTCCAGCGGTTTTCCGTTTTCCCGGTAGATTACGGTGGAGTCCGCATTTCCGTACAGAAGAAGAACCGGAATGCCGTTTTTGAGAAGTTTCTCCATCTTATCTATGGGACTGTTTCTGAAATTGAGGATCGTGGAATCGTCAACGTCGAACGTGTTAATAATTTCACGGCGGAATGCGGTGACGCTGGGGTCATCGATAGCACCCAGCCCGTACATGCTCAATATATTAAGAACGGGGTTATCCAGGTAGAGTACTGCGGTAAGTTCCGGATATTCCTGTGCAAACCGAGCCCCCTGAAGACCGCCGCAGCTCATTCCTTCTATAATAACCCGCGGTGTACAGGAAAGCTCCTGTGCACAGTGCCGGACGAAATCTGCCATAATGTCCGTTTCGTTATCGGGTGCCCAACGCGACTGGTGAGAAATGAAAATCAGGTGGTAGCCCCGTTTTAACATCTCCATATCAAATGTAGGGAAAGCGTCAAGATATTCGCACTTGAGGAGCATTTTTCCGTTGGGCGTGCCGGAAGGATACACAATCACCGCCGCCCGTTCGCAAAATATAAATTCTTTCGATTCAAATTGATTCCACATAGTTACCTCATCATTGTTTCAACAAGCGAGAATGCAAACAGATCGTGCATTTCCCTTGTGGGATGGTTTAATTTGTTTGCCAGAAGTTCCGTCACATTGACGCCCAGTTCTGCCATTCGCTTCCACTTGGCATAGACGTCGCAGACGGGAATTTCCATCTCCCGGCAAAGCGACCTCGCTGCCTCCATATAGCGGTCAAGCACACCGCGGCGTTGTCTGTGGGATATGCTTTCTGCCAGTGCAATAAAAGACGGATGAATCGATTCACTCACGTTTTCAGCCATCATACAGGGTGTCATGAAAATGATTTCACTGCCCGCCGTCTGAAGGCGTGTGAAAATTCCCCGCAGGGACGATATGTATTCGTCCAGCCCGGCCTCCTCTTTTCCGCAGTCATTCAGACCGAAACAGACAACGGTGAGATCGGGATTTTTCAGGAGAACGTCCCGCTCGATACGGGCAAGACCGTCGTATGCCTTCGTTCCGGCAATGCCGGCATTCACTGTATTGACCGGAACACCGGGGAAAAGAACGCCCAGAATCTCCGATACTTTTTTGTGATAAACACTCTCTTTGTCAAATACGTTCTCAAAACCGCCGCCGCTTTGGGGAGTCAGTTCAAAGCAGCCTTCGGTAACGCTGTCTCCCAAAAAGACAACGGTAGGTGTCGGATTATGCTCCGACCGTGCTCTTGCCGCTATTTTTTCAATGATTCTCATGCCAGTATTTCTCCCAAAAAATTATTTGCAAACCATTCCTGTACTTCAGGCACGTAGTGCGCGCGGTCAGCGGCAAGGATTCCGTAATACAGTGTATCATCCGGATCCCACCACGGACATGCCCGCGGATCAACGAGCTTTGCCCCTATACGGTTCGCCTGGCGGACAATTTCTTCGTTTATGATATGTTCGCTCTCCAGCGGGAGTTGATAGCGTTCAAGCCCTCCGCGTACCACGACTTTATACAGAAAGGCGGGAATATCCCCTCCCATCGAATTACGCATAACGTCAAAGTGATAGTCGTATCTTTCCCTGAAATCTTCGCGGAGATATGCTTCTCCCCATATTTCCTGCTCACAGCCAAGCCAATGCCAGCCGATAACCTCCGGATTTTTCCCCGCCTCCGTTAAGTTTTTCATAACAAGTTTATGAATATGCAGAGCAAAGGGAAGAAGAGAAATATCCACCTCTCCGAGGATTCCTGGCTTTATGACTCTTTCCTTATCCCGGTTCCACATCCCGTTTATGATGCCCTGGCATCCAACGGATATCTGAACGATATAAAGATCCGGCAGATTTTTTCCCGCATCAATCAAAGCCTGCCATTTTCTGGCGATAAAATAGGCGAGACTTGCCGTATGATCCTGTGTTTCACCCAGGTTCTTTCCCATACCCGTCCAGCCGCTCCATACAACGTCCGTTATATCAAAGGACTGGTTGGGAACCCTGTCGAGAGACCATACGTTCCGCAGCGGCGTATATACCCTGTCTTCCTCCGGCAGAAACTGCTGATGCGCGGTTGCATTGGACTGTCCGTTTATAAATACAACGGCGGCTTTCGTATCCTTTTGCATGCCTTCATCTCCTTAGTGTTTTGTATTTTTTTCTGGAAATAATCATTGTGTGTATTTTCCGAATACGGTAAAACTGACAACGCCGGGCTGAATTCCCGCCGGAGGCTGCCGCTAAGGCAGCGGCGGCGAGAGAAAAAACCGGCGTTTGTCATAGCCCCGCCTTACTTTTCATCCTGAGAACGCTGACGGCGCGTCAACAGGGCAAAAACAGCAAGGGTGCTGACGAAAATAGCAATAATCAGTGCCGCCTGTTTTACGGAGAGGGTACCGTCGTCGCTTCCCGTATCTGCACCGCCCAGTGAGCGGGAGAAGTGCTCCGAGAGCTCCTCGGAGGAGTGCGTGTCGCTGAAGCATTCCATGCCGGCAATATCCAGCGTGACGGCGGAATCCGCCCGGGCAAGAATCGCAGCGGAGGTAATATGGGAGGCATCTCCGTAGGCGGACAGATCACAGCTGACGGTGACAACCTGTCCCACGGGAACAGTGATTTCATACGCTGCCCGGGCATCGTCACTGCCGAATACGAAGACCAGATCTGCCGTATCCGTGGATTCCAGCGCGGAGGTGACGAGCAGGGTGCAGCGTACGGTGGGGGCCGCTGTGAAATCCAGAGCGGCCGGCATCATGCAGAGAATACTGCCGTTGGCGGCGGCAAAGGGATCGCTTTCGTCGGCGAACTCCGCGTGCATGGCGCGGGCACCGTCCTCAATCATGCCGGACTGGGTTGTGAGCGTGCGGCATCCGCTGCCGGCGATCCAGTGCATGGTGCTGAAGGATTTTCTGAAATCGTACAGGGTATACGTACCGGCGGAGAGAGGCGGGGTCACAGTATCTGTATCCATACGGGCGGAGAACTCCCAAAGGCGTCTGCCCGCGTCGCCGCTTACCTCCACGTATTTCAGCGCATCATACAGAAGATCAGGATTTCGCTGCTGTGCCGCGTCCAGAAAGAATACACGGGTATTCAGCCGGGAAGCCGCCATGCCCCACTGCTGATACTCACTGAGCATAACGTCGGTGCTGTATACGTCGGATGGCTTCCACAAAAGGAAAAATTCATCCGGCGCGGAGGCGTTGACCGCTTTCATTCTGCCGAGAATATTTTCCGCATGCCCCACCATTTCGGCGGCATTGTCGGAAATATACAGCATGCCCCAGGGCATGCCGCCTGCGGCTTCAATATGCCGGGAGAGATACACGGAAAGAAGCACAGGATCGCACACCGTGTTTTCCTCTGCCGAGCGGAAGGCTGTTTCAAAGAGATAATGGCCGATGGGGGCGATTACCGTTACGTCCGGGATATGGACGGCGGCGGCGGTGTAAAGGATGCGCATTGTATCGGCAACGATGCCGGCATAGGCATCCGCATCGCTCATATCTGCCGCGTTGTAAACGCCGGCGTCAAGCCGATCGCCCAGGATAAAGCCGCGCACCTTACCGTAGCGGGATGCTATATAATCTGTAACAGCGGACAGCATATAGGCACCGTCCTCATTCGTTACGTCAAAGGCAAAAAAATCCGCATCAGTGCGCGTGAAGGTGAATCCCCGGGCAGAGAGATCCGTTTCACAGAGGAAACGGAGATACACGTCCACGTCTGCCGCCATATAGAAGTTGATCTCATCGTCCAGCTTTTGCAGATAGGCAAAATCCAGATAGTAATACCGTCCGCCCCGAATGCAGAGACGGCCGCTGGTATTTCCTTCTTTTCCGCCCAGCAGCTGATCCACGTATACATCCACGATCACGTTGGCGGCATTGGCGGTAAAGACGCCGGCGGCATCTGCCCCGGCAAGACCTACGGCGGAGCGATAGGTGCGGCTGTCCGCCGCGGGTACGGCAGGGAAGCGGGCCGCAGAGAGCGGCAGCAGCTCCGTATCCGTTTTCAGTACTACTGCATATCTGCTTACCGCGGCAAAAGCTTCGTGCCCGCTGAGATCCACGGAAAAGGAGAAGCGGGTGGAGATTTTCAACTGAGAAATCGGCTCGGCATTTGCCAGTACCGTATCAAGATCGGACCATACGGGAATTTCGTACAGAAGAAGCGTGCCGTCCGTATATTTTGCCGCCGCGGTATTGGGCAGTGTGCCCGTTACCGTCAGGGAGGAAAGATCCCGGGAAAACATACACTCCGTGATTCTGCCCAGAGAATCCGCCTGTTCAGCGGCGGGGAGCATTACCAGGGCTACGGAGAGCAGATGTACGCCATCCATGGAATAACTGTCTGCATACAAGCCGTGAAAGCTGAGCCGATAGGCATACAGCGGGAGCGATCCGTCAAAGGGAAGAAGATACGTGTTGGTGCCGTAGTACAGCTGACAGGAAGAGGCAATGGCAAAATCGGATGCGTTCGAAAACGAATCGGATACAGCCAGGGAGACGGTGCCGCCTTCCCTGGCATTGGAAATCACTACCTGCAGAGCAGCTGTGCCGCCGCCGGCGGTATAGTCCCAGCGAGCGGCATCTGCCAGAAGGGTCATAATGCCGTCTGTGCCCGGATCGAGCAGATAGGCGCCGTCGCCGTATTCCGCCGTACCGCCGTCCGCAGTAAATCCGAAGGTGAGGAAGGTGTCCACCACCTCCATGGAAGGCGTGCCGCCGGCGGTAAGACAGCCGATTACGATGTTTTCCGCACCGCCGTCCCAGAAATCGTCTACCCGGATCTCCACCGCGTCAACGGCAGTACGCTGGTGCCAGCCGGAGATATCCGCAGAAATGGCGTACCAGCTACCGCCCGGGATTTCTGCCGTGGTTACGTGGGATGCAGTGCCGGCGTACAGCGTAAGCGTCACGGTGTAAAGCACCTCCGGCGTACCGCCGATTTTCAAAGCGGCGGTAACGTGGGTGCGGTCGAGAAGATTCAGCCGTGCATCTCCCTTGAACTGCCGCATAACGGCGTAGGAACCGCTGTTTATACCCGGCGTTGTATCTGCGTGGAGACAAACAGTACCGTCTGTCTGCCGAAGTGACAGATGGCTGATGTTTTCCGCCCGTACCCAGCCCGGAAGCCTTCCGTCACGGAATGCATCAAGAGGCGTGGAATCGGCCTCGGGTGCCGGTGCCAGAAGGGGAATGGCGGTGGGCGTTTCTGTGCCTTCTTCTGCAGAAACGGAAAAGGCGGGGCAGAGAAGCAGAAACAGCAGGACTGTGACAGACAGAATCCGGCACCACAGCGAATATTTTGGGAAAACCGCCGCAGATCGGGCGGTGAAACGATTGGCACACATCACGAAAGCGGCGCCTCCTTTTTTGAAAAGTCAGAGATTTTACTTACCGAAGCCGCAGCGGGCGGCTTCTTCCAGATATACCTTTTCGATCTGGCGGGTCATGGCGGCGGCGGTGAACCGCTCTTTATAGATCCGCTGTGCACCGGCGGTAAGACGGTCGTACAGATCTCGGTCAGAAACGATTTTCAGAATAGCATCTGCCATGGCTGCGCTGTCCTTCAGGGGAACGAGCAGACCGTTTTCGCCTTCCTTGATTACGCCGGGATTGCCGCCGAACCTGGTGACCACAGAGGGCAGGCCCAGACTCATGGCTTCCGCCAGGGCAAGAGAGGTGGCCTCCGTGCCCCAGGAGCAGTTCAAAGAAAGATCCAGGATATTGTAATAAGGAACCACGTCGGAGACGAATCCCGTAAAGCGGACGGTGTTTGTAAGTCCGGCTTCCTTTACCATGTTTACGATTTCATCGTAGCAGGAGCCTTGTCCCATCAGCAGAAATTTCACATCCGGACGGACGGCGGCAACGGCCTTCGCCGTCTCAATCAGATAGGAATGCCCCTTGTACGGCTCAAAACGAGCGGAAATACCGGCGACGAAATCCGTTTCGGCAAAGCCGAGCTCTGTGCGCAGTGCACGCTGTTCTTCTTCCGTGGTGCGGCGGAGGGGTTCCACGCCGTTCAGGATTACGGTGATCTTATCCTCCCGTACGCCGGTTTCAGTCAGATTGTCGGCGGCCGCCTGTGCTACCGCTAAAATCCGGGTGGCAAGGGTGTTGTTCACGAAGCCTGCGATCTGCTTGCCGGGGAAGGTGGTCAGCTTTTTCGGCTGTTCAAATACGCTGTGCCGGGTATAAATCCTGCTTTTCACGCCGCACAGATAGGCGGCAAGCTTTGCGTCAAAGGTGGAGTGCGTGTGTACGATATCCGGCTTTTCCGCCCGGATGATTTTTTTGTACTCTGCCACAGCGCCTTTTTCGTGGGATTTATCATGCCCGCAATCCGTCTCGATCACACGGGCACCCGTTTCCGCAATCAGCGGAACCAGTGCCGAGCCCCGGGGCAGTGCCACAGATACGGAGAAAACGGTGGGATCAAAATTTTTAAGACAGTGAACCAGCAGTCTGCCAGCCCCGCCGATGTTGGAATCGGAAATGAAATGAAGCACACGGATCATGGAAATACTCCTTTATTTGAATTTTTTCAGCTTTGTCAGAAGAAACGCTGTCTCCTCCGAACGCAGGAGGAAGGAGGCTGCCGCGTACAGGATCGCTCCGATCATCACGGCAAGGATTGTGGAGAGAAGTCTGCCGCCCGGCAGAAGGGGATAGAGAAAATGCAGAACTGCGCCCATAAACAGTGCCGCCAAAACGGATTTCAGAAGATCTGCTCCGTCAGCGCGGGTGAGCAGTCTGCCGGCGCGCCGTCCCATCAGCATAAAGTTCAGAAAGCACTGCACGGCTACGGCAAGACCGGAGGCAAGGGCGATCCCGCCGATGCCCAAAGGGGACAGCAGAAATACGAAGCCGATGTTGGCGAGCATGGCCGCAAGGGAGGTAATCATGGGCAGTTTCGGCTGATTCTCCGCAAAGAATGCTTTGGTCAAGACCTCATTGGCAGCAAGGAACAGCATCCCCACGGCAAACGCCCGGAGAGCAGATGCGGTGAGCGCCGTGTCCGCGGCGGTAAACTCACCCCGTTCGTACAGGATCGCCGCCATAGGCTCTGCCAGAACGGAAAGACCTGCCGCAATGGGTGCAATAATAAAGGAAAGGGTTTTCACAGAAGTGACCATCATCCGGCGGGAGCCGGCAAGGTCGCCCGATGCGGTAGCACGGGAAAAATAGGGAAACAAAAGATTGGTGGCCACGAAAGAGAATACGCCTACGATGATTGTGTAAAGCCTGTTGGCGTAGCCGAGGGCGGTAATGGCCCGTCCTGCTTCCATAGCGGAGGCAAACCGGGTGTTGATTACGGAACAGACCGGCTGGGTCCAGGTACCGATGAGAATAGGCAGTGCCATTCTGAGACTGCGCCCCACCGCCGGGGAGAAAATCCCCGCACGGAGGGAAGGACGGAAGCCGAAACGGAACAGCTTCGGAATCTGGATCACTGCCTGCGCCGCCCAGCCCAGAAGCATGGCGGCGGCCAGCCCCGTAACGCCGAACCGGTCACTGAAAAACAGAAGATACAAAACCATGATGGCGTTGGAGACGAGGCTGATGAGGGCAGGAATACGGAATTCACCCAGGGACTGCAGGATGCCCACAAAAGAGTAGGCAAGACCGGTGCAGATTACCATGGGGAAGAGAAGCCGGGTCAGCTCTGCCGCCATTCCGTGTACGTCCGGGGGCAGATCCGGTGCTAAAAACGTTACGAGGGGGGAGGCAAAAACCATGCCGATCAGCGTGATACCCCCGGTGATAAGGGAGATCATGTTCACGTAAGAGGCGGCGTACCGCATGGCGGATTCTTTTCCCTCTTTTACGAAAAGATCGTTGAATACGGGGATAAACGCCGCGGAGACCACGCCGCCCAGCACGAAATCAAAAATCAGTATGGGAAGCCGGCTGGCAGTCTCGTAGGCTACGGCAGGTGCGGTGGTGCCGAATGCGTTTGCCACGAGAATATCACGGAGCAGGCCCATGGCTTTGGAAAGCAGAATGATGAAGGCCATCACCGCCGCCGTGCCGAGAAGGCCGGATTTTTTTTCCGTTTTATCCGTATGGTGCACATCCGTCACCTCCTTTTGTTATGGATTGTAATCAGCGCAGCGTGTCGAGATATTCCTCCAGACACAGTCCCGATTCATAGATCGCCTTGGCGTGATAGCGTCCCACAAAGCGGTAGTGCCACGGCTCAAAGGAAATGCCCGTGATATCCTGTTTCCCTTCGGGGAAGCGGATGATAAAACCGAATTTCCACGAGTTGTCCTTCAGCCACTTGTACGCATCCTGTTGGGCAAAGGCGGTCTGCGCGGAGGAAAGATTATGCATATCACAGCACAGCCCCGTCTGATGCTCGCTGGTGCCCGGACGGGCAGAGTACGTCTCCGTGATGGCTTCCGCCTGCGCACGGGTGAGAGAGGGATTTCTTGCCATCTCCTGATCCGTGTACATATTGAACAGGTATGCCTGATAGGTGTACGAGCGGTACGCGCTGGTAACGGATACGTCGGTGTAGCCGTTGGCACGCAGTTCGATGAACATGGCTTCCAATGCCATAGCCGCCGTTTTTGCCATCTTCTGCATATTCCGTCCGTCTTTGCGGGTATCCGCAAGATCGGTCAGATCTTTTGGAAGATAGGATTCGTCGATGGTGTTCTTCTCATTCACGAGCAAAAGATAGCCGTCTCTGTCTTCCGGATTCATATATTTCTCATAAGCGGAAAGATCGCTTTTGAAGGTGACTGCATCCGCGGGGGCGGGCGCCGGTGCTGTCGCTGCTGCCGTCGTCACGGGCGGATCCAGCACAATGCCCACGTTGTCCTCCGGAATGGGGTCAGCAGGCTTTTCGGATTTCAGCCGGAAGGAGACCGGAACGGCAGTGCGGTTTTCCGGATCGGTGTAAATACGGGAGATGGAAACGGCGTTTTTCTCCCGGTGCACCAGGACGCCCTCCATATGCGTATCTATAAAGGAAAGCGGGATCATGTAGTGATCGCCCCGGATATAGGCTTTGCCGTCCATGCGGATCTGCTGCCCGTTTACTTTGGCCAAATCCTGCTCCGCATAGAAGGTTACGTCCTCCTCCGTGCCGTTTCCGGCACTGTCCGTACTCTTATCCGTGATTACGTACCGCATACTGTCTCCGCCGCCCACAGCGGTCAGGTGCAGATAGACGGCAACGTCGTGGAAATCCACGTACAGAACATCATCCCGCCAGGCGGTATCTTCGGGAAGAGAAGCGCCCTCCTCACCGCCGAACCAGTAAGCAACACGTGCCGGCTCCTCCGCCGGCTTCGTGTGATTGAAATGGATAATGAATCCAACGGCGGTTACAGCGGCCAAAAGCAGGAGAATGATGAAAAACACCAGCGCACGTCCCCAAAATACGCGTACGGCCCGCTTCCGTCTTTCGCGGCGGCGGTTTTCCTCAATCCTGCGGCGGCGTTCCATCTCCGCCTGTCTCGCTTTTCGTCTGGCGATTTCCGCCTGTCTTTGCGCCGGATTCACGGGACGCTGGGGTGCCGTGCCGCCATTTCGCGGCGTACTGTTTCCCGCAGGACGACGGGGCGGCTGTCCGCCGGAGGTGTTTCTCCGGCGCGGATCTTGTTGATACTGCATAGAGCCTCCGTTATTTCGTTTCGCAGATCATAAAGAACGGCGAGGTGGGGGAGTTGAGCAGACGGAATTTTGCCACCGTCATTTTAAAGCGGGAGAGGGTGGAGAAGTATTTTGTCAGTTCTTCCCCTTCCAGGGCACCTTCTTCGTGCCCGGGATAGACGGCAACCAGGAGAATGGCGTCCTTTCCCAGCATGCCAACGGCGCGCTCCACCGCTGGAAGGGTGGTTTTGCGCATGGTTGTCAGTTGCTTGTTGCCGCTGCCCGGCATATATCCCAGATTGAACATGCCTGCCTTGATGGGCGTATGAATGAATTCGTTCGCCCGGTCGTGGGAGGCACAGATCAGCCGCCAGTTATCGGGGCATCCTTCCGCGCGGAGCGTCTTTTCCGTGCTGATGAGGGCGCCCGGCTGAATATCAAAAGCGGTGACCGATCCCGTGGGACCGACGGTTTTGGAAAGAAACGCGGTATCGTGTCCGTTGCCCATGGTAAAGTCCACGGCTATATCTCCCTCGCCGAGATGAGAGAGAATGAAATATTTCTGTAATTGAAGCAAATCCACCATAACTGTATACTCCCTCCATTATATATAATATTGTACAACGAAACGCCATTTTTGTCAACCGCAGACAGCATTTTGCAATCGATAAACGAATGTCAGGCGGCTGTCTGCCCGAACTTGCCTTTGCGCCGTGGGGGGCGCAATTTGCGCGGTGCGCAAAACCGGCAAGTTCCGACGCGAGGCGGGACGGGTATTGTGATCGATAATCGCATGTCAGGCGGCTGTCTGCCCGAACTTGCCTTTGCGCCGTGTGGGGCGCAATTTGCGCAGAGCGCAAAACCGGCAAGTTCCAACGCGAGGCGGGACGGGTATTGTGATCGATAATTGAATGTCAGGCGGCTGTCTGCCCGAACTTGCCTTTGCGCCGTGGGGGGCGCAATTTGCGCAGAGCGCAAAACCGGCAAGTTCCGACGCGAGGCGGGACGGGTATTGTGATCGATAATCGAATGTCAGGCGGCTGTCTGCCCGAACTTGCCTTTGCGCCGTGGGGGGCGCAATTTTGCGCGGTGCGCAAAACCGGCAAGTTTCGACGCGAGGCGGGACGAGGGTAGAGAAAGAGGGAATAGTTTTTTCGGCAATATTGTTTCTGCCTGGCGTATGTGTTATAATAGTTTTGAACGGAAACAGCAGAATGGAGGAGCGGCAAATATGGAAAGCAAAGAGAAGCATATGCCCGTGCACATTGCGGCGGCAGACGGCATTGTTGTAAATGATCGCGGAGAAATACTGATGGTGAAAACACATCGTGCAGGATGGGTATTCCCCGGCGGGCAGGTGGAAGAGGGGGAGAACCTGATTGACGCACTCCGGCGGGAAATCCGGGAGGAGACCGGCATTGAGGCGGAGGTTTGCGAGTTGGTGTGTATCTCGTCCAATACGGGAAAGCATCCCGGATATAACGGAGTGAAAGAGGTGCCTACCAAGATTGTCATGAGCTTTTCCTGCAAGGCAAAA
>JAZQDY010000030.1:0-7098 GCA_045547015.1 Eubacteriales bacterium
CATGCGCCGTCGATGGTGATGTAGGGGTCGCATCCGATAACGTTCATGCCCAGGGATTTAGCTGCATTTGCCACCATGCCGCCGATGGCGCCGAGACCGATTACGCCCAGGGTTTTGCCAGCGATTTCATAGCCTGCAAAAGCGGACTTGCCTTTTTCCACGGATTTTGCCACGTCGGTGGTGAGAGTGGACGCCCACTGAATACCGCCTACGATATCACGGGAAGCAAGCATCAGAGCGGCGATTGCCAGCTCTTTAACGCCGTTGGCATTGGCACCGGGGGTGTTGAATACCACGATGCCCTGGTTGGCGCAGTTTTCAACGGGAATGTTGTTTACACCGGCACCGGCGCGGGCGATTGCCTTCAGCTCGGGGCCAAACGTCATATCGTGCATAGCAGCAGAGCGTACCATGATCGCATCCGGTGCGGTGACACCTTCGCTTACTTCGTAGCCTGCACCGAACTGTTTCAGACCGATGGGAGAAATTTTATTGAGAAGTTGTACTTTAGCCATTGTGGTTCTCCTGTTATGAGAAATTATTTAGGGTTGTTCTTTGCAAAATCCTTCATGAAAGCAACCAGGGCTTCCACGCCTTCGTAGGGCATTGCGTTATAGATGGAGGCACGCATACCGCCAACAGAGCGATGGCCCTTCAGATTCTTGAGACCTGCTTTGCCGGCTTCAGAAGCAAATTTCTTATCCAGTTCTGCATCGCCGGTAACGAAGGTTACGTTCATCATGGAACGGCTTGCCTTTTCAACAGGTGCGATATAGTAATCCTGGCTGTCCAGATAATCGTAGAGCAGGTTAGCCTTCTTTTCGTTGAGCTTCTTCATCTCGGTGAGACCGCCCAGCTCTTCGATCCACTCATAAACGAGCTTAGCAATGTAAATAGACCAGCAGGGAGGTGTGTTGTACATAGAGCCGTTATCTGCTGCCAGCTTATAGTCCAGCATAGCGGGCGTGTCGGGGCGTGCATTGCCGATGAGGTCCTCACGGACGATGACAACCGTCACACCGGCAGGAGCCATGTTCTTCTGCGCACCTGCGTAGATCATGCCGAATTTGGAAACGTCAACCGGCTCGGAAATGATGCAGGAGGACATATCTGCAACCAGCGGGATGTCACCGGTGTCGGGGATATAGTTGAACTTGGTGCCGTAGATTGTGTTGTTGAAGCAGATGTGTACATAGTCGGCATCGGGACGGAAGGAAGCGCGGGTAGTCTCCGGAATGCGGGAGAAGTTTGCATCTTTGGAAGAAGCAGCGGCTACAACGTCACCGTATTTCTGTGCTTCCTGATATGCCTTCGTGGAGAACTGACCGGAAAGAATGTAGTCTGCCTTCTTATTTTTATTCATCAAATTCAGCGGAACAGCGGCAAACTGGGTGGAAGCACCACCCTGCAGAAACAGCACCTTGTAATTGTCCGGAATGGACATTACGGCACGGAGTTTTGCCTCTGCGTCTGCAATAATCGGCTCAAATGCCGGAGATCGGTGGCTCATCTCCATTACGGACATACCTGTATCGCCGTAGCACAAGAGATCTCTCTGTGCTTTTTCCAGTACGGTGAGGGGGAGCATGGAGGGGCCTGCCGAAAAGTTATAAACCCTGTTCATGAATACGATCCTTTCTGAGAAGAAATAAAAAATGTAAGTACGCGCGTACGCTATACGCACGTCCTTAATAATTATACAACGAATGAAGGGAATTGTCAATGCGAAAGCGTGAAGAATGTGCATTTTTTTCACATTTTTCACGCTTTCTCTTTTTGTGAGGAAATGGAGAAAAACTTGAAGATTTTCTGTAAGATTTTTCTTTGAATTTCGTATGTATAAGCAGACCCAGATCCTTTTCAAAAACAAAAACAGGAGGAACCTATGAAACATCAGATCAAAAAAATCCGAATCCTTGCCGCTTTTATGACAACTGCCGTGCTTCTCGGGATACTCAGTGCCTGTGCAAAGAATGAAGCGATGGCCGACACCGGGTATGATCGAGCGCCGATGGAGAACGGCGTCGGCGGGATGTACGTGCAGAACGACGCTCTCAGCGAGATGGAATCATCTTACGACTACAAGAGTGACGGCACGTATGACAATACATACACAGAGAAAATTGCTGAGAGCGATACCAAATCACCAGTGGACAGTGCGCGTAAACTGATTAAATCCGTTTCCATGGATATGGAGACGAAGACATTTGATGCATTTCTTGCCGAACTGTACGATCGGATAGACGCGGTGGGCGGATATATTGAGTCGTCCAATGTAAACGGCGGAAAATACAGCCGCTACGATTATTACCTGCGCAGTGCATCTGTTACCGCACGTATCCCCGCAGACCAACTTGATTTTTTCTGTGACGGCGTTGCCGGCAGTGCCAACGTGGTGTCCCGAAGAGAAAATACCAAGGATGTGACACTCACCTATTATGATACGGAAAGCCATATGAAGGCGCTTCGCAGCGAGTACGATACGCTTGTGTCCATTTTGGAGAAATGTACGAAGCTGGAAGACGTGATCAGCGTACAAAGACGGATCACGGAGGTGCTGTATCAGATTGAATCCTATAAAACTACCCTGAACAATTATGATAACTTAGTGGCGTACAGCACCGTTACCATGAGCATATCCGAGGTGAAGGTTGAGACGGTCGTAGCGGAACAGAGCGTTGGAGACCGGATCGTTACCGGCGTGAAAAATTCGCTGCGCGATATACGGGAAGATTCTGAAGATCTCCTCGTTGATTTCCTTGCCAACCTGCCTTATCTTGCTATCTGGACGGTGATTGTGCTGATGGTTGTATTGGCGGTTCGTGCCGTCATCCGGCGCAGCAGAAAAAGAAGAGCGCACAAGAAGGCAAACGGCGCAGGTCTGTCTGACACGAATGAGTAAAATACATGTATAAATTCTTCCCCGGGCGGTATGATAAAGTGGATACTATATTACTGCATCCACTGAAGGATGGGGAGGAACTTATGAAAAGAATGATTGCCGGTGCGCTGTGCCTTGCCGTATTTCTTTCGTGTGCTGCACTGCTCAGTGCCTGCAGTGCCCGCGGCGGCACACTTACGATCGGGACGACAGCGCGGATAACAGGGGATTTTTCTCCCTGGTGGACGGACTGTATGGGCGACAGGGAAGTGGTCAGTCTTATTGAAGGATACAGCACCGTGGCGACAGACAAAAATGGCAAGCTGATTGCGAATCCGCAGATCGTTACGAATCTTTCAGAAACGGAAAACAAGGACGGATCCCGTACGTACACGCTCACTTTTGCGGAAGATCTGCGCTTTTCCGACGGTACACCCATCAACGCCGCTCATTATGCCGCGTGGGTTTTGCTATTTTCCTCACCGGTCATCCGAGCGGCCGGCGGAAACGGGGCGGCAGGCGTCCATTTCGTTGGATGGGAAGCGTATTTTTTCGGTGAAACAGACACGTTTGCAGGCGTGCGGCTGATGGGACCGTATCAGCTTGCACTTACTGCAGCGCCTGAAGATGCGGTGAATTATTTTGGTCTGTATCCCATTCGGATTGAGCCGCTGCCGGTGCATGTATGGCTGCCCCCTGACGTATCCGTAACGGATGAGGGAAGCGGAGCTAAGCTGACAGGAAATTTTTCAACAGAAGCCTGCGCCGACTATATCCGTGCAGCACGGTGGGATCATACAGACCGGGTATGTACCGGACCTTTTCGGCTGGCATCCTACGATATGGAAAAGCACGAAGCGATTCTCATGAAGAATGAATACTACAAAGGGTCGTATGACGGTACAAAACCGAAACTGGATCAGATCGTATATAAGGAAGTGGCGGCAGCGTCCATGTTTTCACAATTGAAAGAGGGAGATTTGGATGTACTGCACGGCATTACGGGTGCGGCGGCAATCAATGAAGCTCTTTCACTGGAGGATACCGGAGATTTTAAATCTGTCCGCTACGACAGCGACGGCTGCGAATCCATTCTTCTCCGGTGCGATTATGGTCCTACGCAGTACGAAGAGGTCCGCCGCGGCATTGCATGTCTGCTGGATCGGGAGCGGCTGGCGGAAACGGTTCTTTATGAGTACGGCCAGGAGGTAATCCTGCCATATGGCCCGGTTTTGAAACTATATGACCGTTTGGAGGAATATGCGGATACCCATTTACAGGAGTATGCGTATTCGCCGGAGATGGCAGAGGGCTTCTTTATTCGCGCCGGGTTTATACTCGGTGAGGATGGAGAACCATATGAAAGCGGCATTCGCTACAAAGAGGTAACGAAAGAAGAAGGTGAGGCGTTCGGGCGGTGTGTGTATCTGGACGGACGATGGCTGATGCCGCTGACGATTGACTGGTGCACGTACGAAGAAAGTACGGTGGCCTCCTATCTTCGGTTTATGATGACGGATGCAAAAGAAACCATTGATTGCGGAATATCCTTTGCACGTACGGAGTTGCCCTATGAAGAATATCTTGCATGCCTTTATCGCGACGACAGTAACGGCGCGCGGTATGCAAATCCCATGTACGGTATGTATGACATTTTTTACAGCTTCGGCACAGTGTACGACGTATCCGGGTTATATGCAGCGGATGCTTCGCGGGGAATTACCGGCGAGAATTTGACGGGACTCCGTGATGAAACCCTTGCAGCGGCGGCACGACTATCTGCCGGAGTACGCTCCCATGACGATGATGGGTTCGTTTCGAATTTCAACAAATTTGCGGATCGGCACAATCAGCTTCTGCCGGAGATTCCGCTGTATTCTGCCGTAACATTCGATGTTTTTTCCACAAAGGTAAACGGATACGACGCAGGGACTATGAAGAACATTGCCCAGTCGGTGCTGAAATGCAGCGTGGGAAAATGAGAAGGAACAAGTTTATAAAAACGGCAGGGGATTGACCCTCTGCCGTTTTTGTGGTATAATCCTTGTTACGATAAGCTGTCTGAAGACGATACTGAAAGGAAAAAACGGGGATAGAATCATGGAAGCCAACAAGTTTTCTTTGACAGTCGCGGCCCCGAGTGGAGATGTTGAATTAAAAGTTACACGCTCGGTCATTCATGAAAATCAAGAAAGTATGCGCGTCATCCTTTCGATAACATTTCAAGGAAAGACCAATTCTTATCAATCTGACTCAACCGAAGAGTCTTTGATGCTTTTTGCTAGGAGTTTACCTGTAAACTGGACTATAAAATCATGCCTGTCCTGTCGCTTTGGACACTTCTGTCCAACTGGTGACTATGATAATGAACTTTTTTGCGTGCCGGATTTTGAACCAAAAAATAAGAGTGATTTATGGTGCGTTACGGAGGATGAGATTGAACGAAAAAATAGAAGTCGTACGTTATTTGACTGCTGTCAACGCTATAAACAACAATCAGAAGATTATTTTACATACAGCGACTACTTGTACAAAATTAGCCCCAAAGAATGATAAATGGTGCTGCTGCATTTAGATGCGGCAGCACTTTTCTGTTTTGCTGCATCTTCATCTTGTGCCGCTGTCAATATTCGACCCTTTACATATACTGAAAGCAGAGCGGAAAGAGAAGGGAGAAGAAAAATGTGTATACTGACAATGAAATCCATGACCAACGCTCTGCGTGCGCAAAGCGTTCTGGCATCACGGGGAATGGATGTATCCGTTGTGACGCTGGATCCCGCTTTGACGGAAAAGGGCTGTGCGTACGGAATCCGATTTTCCTGTGACGATGTGGAAACCGTCCGCACCCATCTGACAGCGAAAAACGTGCCGTTCGGTATTCTAATAGGCAGAACCGGAGGGATGACGTGAAAGAGAACAGAGGGATCGTGTACCTGGATAACGCCGCAACCTCATTCCCAAAGCCGCCGGCAGTAATAGAGGCGATAATGCGCTGTATGCACGAATCCGGCGGCAATCCGGGGCGCGGTTCCCATGTGATGGCGCTGCGTGCCGCAGGGGTACTGTATGCGTGCCGGGAAGAAGCTGCCGCTTTCTTCGGTGCGGCAAGCGCGGAACAGATATCGTTTACCATGAATACAACCTATGCGCTGAATATGGCTATTAAGAGTGTGCTGCGTCCCGGAGATCATGTCCTGATCAGCGACAGCGAACACAATTCCGTTTTTCGACCCATCGCACAGCTTTCGGCGCGGCGCGAGATTTCTTTCAGCATATTTTCCACAAGCGGCACAGATGAAGATATACTGCAGGATATACGCAAAAAAATGCGTCCTGATACCCGTGCGCTGGTTTGTGCACATGTTCCAAACATCGGAAATCGTGCGCTGCCAGCGGCGAAGATCGGCGAGTTTTGCCGGGCGAGAGGGATTGTGTTTATTCTGGACGGTGCTCAAAGTGCAGGACATCTGCCTATCGATGTGCAGAAAATGAAGATAGATGCTCTGTGCGTGCCGGGGCATAAGGGACTGTACGGACCGCAGGGCTGCGGTATGATTGTATGCGGCAGTGACCGCCTGTTGGCTGGCGGAACACTGATCGAGGGGGGAAGCGGCGTGCACTCCCGTTCTATAGAAATGCCAGACACGCTGCCGGAGCGCTTTGAGGCGGGGACGATGCCAACACCGGCGGCGGCGGGGCTAACGGAAGGAATCCGATTCGTGCGGCGCATCGGAATCGGTGAGATTCACAAGTCGGAAAGTGTGCTGTGGAAAACGGCACACAGTCGGATGAGGGAAATCCCGGGCGTGCGGATGTATGGGGATACACCGGGTGCTGTTCTGCTGTTCAATATAGACGGCGTTTCTCCGTCTGACGTAGGAGAAGAACTGGACAAAAGGGGGATTTGCGTGCGGAGCGGCTATCACTGTGCACCGCTGGCACACGAGACACTCGGTACCATAGAAACGGGTGCAGTACGAGCCAGCTTCGGCGTTTTCAACACGGAAAAAGAGGTGTATCGATTTACCGACGCAGTGTGGGCAATTTCAAAAAACAAAAGACTCGGTGTATGAAGTGCATACACCGAGTCTTTTTCTGTTGTCCAACAAAGACAACCACCTGCTATGCAGGTGGAAAAAGGGAGCTTATAGCGAGGGAAGAAGTAGACAAGAAAAAAACTCCTTGTTAAAATAGAAGTGGTTTGCCGACCACAC
>JAZQDY010000031.1:0-5100 GCA_045547015.1 Eubacteriales bacterium
AAATAAAAAAATTTTTTTATACAGGTAAATCCGCCAGGGATTTCCCTGCGTGTATATCATACCCTATTCTGCACTCTTTTTCAAGCACTTCCCTCTATCTGCAATACAACTGCAATATTAAACACCGTTTAATTTTGCAAATGGCTTGTTTGGGGGAAATATTTGACATTTGGGACGTGTTATGGTATACTTTTGTTGCAAAGATTAAGATACAAATGAAACAAAGAACCTTCTTTATTCGGCGGACCGATTTGATTACAGGCTGCTGCCGGAGCAAAAATCCCCACGGAGGTACCCAACCATTGAAAAAAATCATGCTGATATTCGGCACACGGCCGGAAGCCATCAAAATGTGCCCGCTTGTGCAGGAACTGAAATCCCGCGAGAACCTCGAAACGACAGTATGCGTCACAGGGCAGCATCGGCAGATGCTGGATCAGGTACTGAGCGCCTTCGGTGTAGTGCCGGATCACGACTTATCTATAATGAAGGAAAAGCAGACGCTGTTCGACGTGACGTCGTCCATTCTGGAAAAGCTGAAGCCGGTACTGGAGGCGGAAAAGCCGGATGTGGTGCTGGTACACGGCGACACGTCCACCACCTTTGCGGCGGCGCTTTCCTGTTTTTATCTTGGGATCCCGGTAGGGCACGTGGAAGCGGGACTTCGCACGTACAACCTGTACTCTCCCTATCCGGAAGAATTCAACCGGCAGGCAGTAAGCATCGTTTCCCGGTACAATTTCGCCCCTACGGAGGCAGCAAAGGAAAATCTGCTCCGGGAAGGCAGGGATGCCTCGTCCATATACGTGACGGGCAATACGGCCATTGATGCCCTCAAAACCACGGTGCGGGAAAATTACACCCACCCCCAGCTTGACTGGGCGGCGGACAGCCGCCTTATTATGATTACGGCGCACCGCCGGGAAAATCTGGGCGAGCCTATGCATCAGATGTTCCGCGCCATCCGCCGGATTATCGACGAGCACCCGGACGTAAAGGCCATCTACCCCATTCATATGAATCCCACCGTACGGGCGGCGGCAGAAGAGGAGCTTTCCGGCTGCGACCGGATCCGGATCATCGAACCTTTGGAGGTTTTGGATTTCCACAATTTCCTGGCCCGCAGCTACATGGTACTGACGGACAGCGGCGGCATTCAGGAGGAAGCGCCCTCTCTGGGCAAGCCGGTACTGGTAATGCGGGACACTACGGAGCGCCCGGAGGGTATCGCCGCGGGCACGCTGAAGCTGGTAGGCACCTCGGAGACGGTCATTTATGAAAATTTCCGCACGCTTCTCAACGACCAATCGGTATACGACGCCATGAGCCGCGCCTCCAACCCTTACGGAGACGGTCTGGCATCCCGGCGGATCGCGGATATTCTGGAAAAAGCATAATACCGGAGCGAAAATCCGGGCACAATATACGGCGGATATACGAACAAAAGGAGAAAAAGGCATGTACTATCTTATATACGTTCTGCCGGCGCTGATTCTGACGCTGTGGGCAAGCGCGCGGGTAAAAACCACCTATGCAAAATTTGCAAAACAGAGCGCGGCATCGGGCGTGACCGCGGAAGCGGTGGTTCGCCGGATTCTCGCGGATGCCGGACTTACCCATATCCGTATTGAGCGGGTAGCGGGGGAGCTGACCGATCACTACGATCCCAAAGCCGGCGTAATCCGGCTGTCGGACGGGGTGGCAAACAGCACGTCCATCGCCGCCATCGGGGTTGCCGCTCACGAGTGCGGGCACGCCATTCAGCATGCCCGTGCATACACCCCCATCCGTGTAAGACAGGCGATCATTCCGGTGACCAACATCGCCTCCCGGCTGGCAATCCCCATGGTACTGCTCGGGATCCTGCTGGGCGCGTACGCGGAGCAGATGATTGCGGTGGCATATCTTGGCGTGATCCTGTTCGGATTTTCCGTGCTGTTTCAGCTGGTAACGCTGCCGGTGGAATTCAACGCCAGCCAGCGGGCACTGACTATACTGTCCGACACAGGCACACTTACATCCGGAGAGATTCCCGGGGCACGGAAGGTGCTGAATGCGGCAGCCATGACATACGTGGCGGCACTGGCGGTATCGCTTCTGCAGATGCTGCGTCTTCTTGCCATCGTCGGCGGCAACCGGCGCAGATAACGAAAACGACATCATGGAAAAGCTCACGAGAAAATACGGTCTGTTCACCGCCATCTGCATGGTAGTGGGTACAGTCATCGGCTCGGGCGTTTTCTTCAAGGCACAAAGCGTACTGAACGCCACCGGCGGCAACATGCCCCTCGGCATCGCCGCCTGGGTCATCACGGGCATGATTATGCTTTTCAGCGCCGCCCAGTTTGCCGTAATGGCCACAAAGCACGCGCACGTCAGCGGCGTGGTGGACTATGCGGAAGCCACCTGCGGCAAGGGATACGCCTACTGTCTTTCGTGGTTTTTGGCAAATGTATACTATCCGGCCATGGGCGCCGTCCTGGCGTGGGTATCCGCCCGGTATTTCGGCGTGCTCTTCGCCTGGGAGATGGCAGGACCGCGGGTGATGGCACTTTCCGGATTTTTTCTGATCGCCTCCTATACAGTCAACGCTCTCTCCCCGAAGCTTGCCGGCAAGATTCAGGTAAGCGCCACGGTAATCAAGCTGATTCCCATCGCGCTGATGGCAGCGGCGGGCACCCTGGTGGGGCTTGCAAACGGCACGCTTGCCCGCAATTTCACCACCGTGGCCGCAGAAGCGGCGGGCGGCACGGGCGGCAGTCTGTTTGCCGCCGTGGTTGCCACAGTTTTTGCCTATGACGGCTGGATTGTTGCCACCTCCATCCACGCGGAGCTGAAGAATCCCAAAAAGAATCTGCCCCTGGCGCTGGTGGTGGGCTCCCTTATCGTCATAGCGGCATACGTTTTCTATTACATCGGCGTGGCAGGCGGTGCCGACAATGAAGTGCTCATGGCAGAAGGCGCCCCTGTGGCCTTCCGGAATATTTTCGGTGCGGTGGGCGGCACGTTTCTCAACGTGTGCGTGGCCATCTCCTGTCTCGGCACGCTGAACGGGCTGATGCTGGCCGCCACCCGGGGCATGTACACCATAGCGGAACGGGGCGAGGGGCCGCGCCCGGAGATGTTCGTGCAGATCGACCGGCACACCAATGCCGCATCCAACTCCTCCATCTGGGGACTTTTCGCCTGCGCCTCGTGGCTGCTCTATTTCTACGGTGCCAATCTGTCCCCGGACGGGGGCTGGTTCGGTCCGTTCAATTTTGATTCTTCGGAATTACCCATCGTTACCGGCTACGCGCTCTACATCCCCATGTTTGTCCTGTGGATGGTGAAGGAAAAGGATCTGGGGATCGGCAAGCGGTTCGTTCTGCCCATCCTTGCGATTCTTTCCTGCGGATTCATGGTGTTTGCCGCCGTATATGCCCACGGGATCGCCCCCTATCTTGCCGCGAAAGCGGACGGCAGGTTCTCCTGCCCGGTGCTGTTCTATCTGATCCTGTTCGGGGTGCTTATGGGGATAGGATATTTCTTTTCGCCTTCCTTCCGAAAGAAGCGGGCGAAAAAGGATAAATAGTCATAACCACCGGCTTAGCCGGTGGTTTGCTCAGCCCTATAAGGGTATGTTACTGGCGAGGTGGAAAGCCTACCGAAATATTTGACACTTGCAAACTCGCCCTACCGCCACAGATGTGGCTACTATTTTCAGCCTCCCGCTGCGGCGGAAATTGGGCAAAGCTAAAGCTTTTTGGAACCACCAGCACTGCTGGTGGTTTTCTCTTGACAAAAAAGATTCCCCGCACCGGAAAGCCGGTTCGGGGAATCTTCGTTTTTGCGTTCCGCGATTTCATGAAAGCGCCGCCCACGCAGGCGTGGACGTGACCGTGATCTTCTCGCCCGTTTTCGGGTGGGACAGGGTGATCCGGTGGGAATACAGGCGGATCTTCCCCTTGGTTCCTCCGTATTTGGCATCGCCCCTGAGGGGGAATCCCCGGGAGGCGAACTGGACGCGGATCTGGTGCGTGCGTCCGGTCACAAGCTGGATTTTCACAAGCGTTCCCTCCGGGTGCTCGGAAAGCACCTCGTAGTTGAGAATCGCCTCTTTCACGCCCCGGCGCATCCGTTTTACCACGAAGGTCTTGTTCCGGCCGGGATCGTGATAGAGCAGATCCCGCATTTCCCCGCTTTGTGCCGGTGCGCCTGCGGTCAGGGCGAGATATTCCTTCTCCATGCCCCCGTCGGCGATCTGCTTTGACAGGGCGGCAGCGGCTTCCTTTGTTTTGGCGTACACCATCACGCCGGACACGTCACGGTCCAGCCGATGGAGCACGTACACCGGCGCGTCGCCCAGCATTTCGGAAATCATCTCCGGCATACCGGGGGACTGGGCGGACACGCCCGCCGGTTTCTCCACGAAAATCAACTCCCCGTCCTCCCAGAGGACGGGGAATGATCCGTTTTCACGTTTGTCCTGCATCGTCAGTCGGTGATGCCGTGCATAACCTCTGCGGTGCCGCAGTAGGTAACCTCCGGGCAGCGGCGCAGAAGCGAGGCGGGAATTTCTGCCGTTTCGGCATCCAGAAGCGCATGCTTGAAGGGGCCGTTCTGCCAGGGGCGGTTCAGTGCGATATACACCCGGCGGGAGGAAAGGATCGGCTTCATGCCCACGGTGATGCACCATTCGGGCATACCCTTCAGATCGCCCCGCTGATAACCGTAGGCGTTAATGGTTTTCGTTTCCCGGGAAATAGGCAGGATCCGGGTGCCGAGGGCGGCAAATTCGTCTGCCGTCATGGGTGCGTCCGCCTCCGGCGGCTCATTGAATGCCACGTGGCCGTTGATGCCCAGGCCGCCGAAGCACATATCCACGCCGCCCAGCTCCTCGATCATGCGGTCGTACTCCGCTTCCTTACCCGGCTCGGGGAAGTGGCGCTGGGATTCGGGCATCACCAGCTCCGGATTCACCCGGTCGTAGAACTCCCGCTTCATGCGGCCCCAGAAGCAGAGGGGATCGTCCTTGGCGATGGCGGTCTCGGGGGAGATCATATACTCGTCCATATTGAAGAAGTGAACGTTTTTCAGAGAAACGCCCAGGCGGTTTAC
>JAZQDY010000032.1:0-11411 GCA_045547015.1 Eubacteriales bacterium
TTGTAACAGTAGCGGTATTCCACATAAGCATTGTATGGACGTAATGATTGCAGAAAAGATTTAATGTAAAAGCCTCGGCAAGGAAACTCCCTGCCGAGGCTTTTAACTGTTAGAACTGTCCTTTAGGGCACAACCCCATGCGGACAAACTTTTTTCTGTTACTCTGTTCCGTCTTTTTCGATGGCAGCGGGGCGAGCGAAGATTTCCCGCAGTACCGAAGCGTTGAATTTCTCCCGGCGGTCAAAGGCGTAAATGCCGTTTTTCTCCTGGAATACGTCGGTCAGCTGGGTGTAGCAGAAGCCGAACATACGGGGTGAATCCAGCATGGCATCGGTAAGCCCTTTGAGACGGGCGAGAAATTCTTCTTCCGTTTTCGGCCGGCCTCCGTATCCCCAGGCGGGATCTGTGGAATCTACGTCCAGATTCCAGTAAATGCCGCCGTATTCGGAGTTGAAGTATGGCCGCTTGAAATCGTATTTCTCAATGGCAGGGTAGTTTACGAATACACCGTCCTCATCCCCCTCCAGCGCTTTTACGTGCACCCGGAGTGTTGCGGGATCCGATGTGTAGTCGTGTACGTCGAAAATATCCGTGTCCTTGCCGTGCAGATAGCCGGATGTGTCGATCAGGGGACGGATAGGATCGATGGCACGGGTCACCGCGTTTACCGCGTCAAAGATGCCCGTGAGCCGCCCGTTGGGCGTTGCTGCACCGTATGTTTCGTTGAAGGGGCACCAGCCGATGACGGCGGGAGAGTTGTAATCCCGCTCCATGGCCTCCACCCATTCCTGCAGCATGGAATACAGTGCTTCTTTCCGGCTTACGTCCAGTCCCCAGTTGGGGTATTCGCCCCACAGCATGTACCCCAGATGATCTGCCCAGTAAATGGTATACGGTTCGAAGATCTTCATGTGCAGGCGGGCGCCGTTGAAGCCAACGGCCATGGCGCACTCCACGTCCAGACGAAGCTCGTCTTCCATGGGGGCGGTGTAGATGCCGTCGGGATAATATCCCTGATCCAGCACCATCCGCTGGAAGACAGGCCGTCCGTTCAGAAGGAACGCCCGATCGGTCCACGCCACACTGCGCATGCCGAAATAGGTGACGAGCAGATCGTCTCCGGCAGCCAGCGTGAGATCGTATAGATTGGGCTGACCGAGATCCCACAGAACCGGATTTTTTACCGGCACGGAGAAGGATACAGCTCCGCCGCAGACAGGTGCGGTCACGGATGCGACGGCATCGCCCCCGAAGGAGACCGCGGCGGTAATTTCCCGGATGACACCCCGATCTCCGCCGAAGCGAACGGTAACGTCCACTTTTTCACCCGCCGTGTCGGGGGTGATTTTCACTTTATCCATGTACGCGGCGGGGACGACCTCCAGCCATACCGTCTGCCAGATGCCCGTGCACCGGGTGTAATAGCATCCGTAGTTTTCATACCGGTCGCTTTGCTTGCCGGAGGGGATCAGAGGATCCAGGGTATCATCCTCCGCGCAGACAGTTACCGTGTTTTCCCCGTCGGTGACGAGATCGGTAATGTCCAGCGCAAAGGGCGTGTAGCCGCCCCGGTGCGTGCCGGCGGAGACGCCGTTGATCCACACCTCCGTCTCGTAATCCACTGCACCGAAGCGCAGAAGGAGGCGCGAGTCCCCTTTCACGAAGGAAGCAGGCAGAGTGAAGGTGCGGCGGTACCACACGGCAGGAATGAAATCCACGTATTCGATGCCGGACAGCTTGCTTTCCGGGGCAAAGGGCACGAGGATCTTTTCCGGGAACTCGCCGTTTTCCGCCATACCGCGTGCTCTGCCGGATCTGCCAAAGTCAAAGGCGAAATCCCATTCTCCGTTCAGATTCACCCAGCTGTCCTCACTGCGGCACAGAGAGGGACGGGGGTATTCCGGGCGCGGGGGTTTCGTTTTTATACAGTCCATAACGGATTACTCCTCCACGGTGCGGATGGTTTTGATAACCGGAGCGATAATCGGTCTGTCGTTGGCACCGGTGGGGATGGAGGCGATCTCATCCACCACGTCCATACCTTCGATTACTCGGCCGAAGGCGGCGTATTCACCATCCAGAAAGGTAGACTTCTCGTGAACGATGAAGAACTGGGAAGAGGCGCTGTTGTAGCTGCGGGATCGTGCCATGGAGATAACGCCGCGGACGTGGGAGATATTGTTTTTCACGCCGTTGGCGAGAAATTCACCTTTGATATTTTCGCCGGAGCCGCCATAGCCTGTGCCTTCCGGATCACCGCCCTGGATCATGAAGCCTTTCTTAATGCGGTGGAAAATGAGCCCGTCGTAGAAGCCCTCGTCTGCCAGCTTCGTGAAGTTTTCCACGGTGATAGGGGCAACGTCGGGATACAGCTCCAGCTTGATAACGCCGCCATTTTCCATTGTGATTTCTACCATGATTGTCTCCCCGTTATTCCCGCTGTCTTCCTTTTTACATCCGAACATACCGAGGCACAGTACCAGTGCCGCAGAGATAAAGAGAATTTTAAAAAGTACGCTTGTGATTTTCATGCGGAAATAAACATCCTTTCGTGTTTTATTATTATACCTAAAATTATGCGCGTGATTATTTCAGATTCCGTCCCCGGGGATTTGTGGCGTAGATGTCGCCGATTACTTTCAGAACTTCAATACCGTCCTTTAGCGTGCAGTAATATTCGTCTTTGCCGTCGATGGCGTCGTAGAACCGGCCGATCATCAGCGCGTGTCCCGCACCCCATACCGCTTTACCCACCACAGGGGCTTTCTTGTCGTCAACCAGCAGCTCCAGCCCGTCGCCCGTGTCCTTGTACAGCTTTCCGTTCTGGAGGAGCAGTTTTCCTTTTTCCAGATATACTTCGATCTGTACGGAGGCATCTGCCACGTTGCAGTTGGTGGCGTAGAAAATAGCCGTCTTTCCGTTTTCATAGAACAGCGTGGCTTCCGCTGTGTCTTCCACCTCGATGATATCCCCGTTTTTGCGCAGAGAAGCGGTTCCTTCCGTGCGGGTGATCTTTCCGCCGAAGTAGTACAGCATATCCAGCGTATGAATGGACTGATTCATGAGAACGCCGCCGCCCTCGGTTGCCCATGCACCGCGCCAGCCGCTTTCCGTGTAGTATGCACCGCTGCGGTGCCAGGTCATAAACCCTCTCGCGCCCAGAAACGCACCCATTTCCCCGGAATCAATGATGTTTTTAGCCGTCAGATTGGTAGGAATCACCCGGTTCTGGAAGGATACGCACACCTTTCTGCCTGTTTCCTCCTGCACGGAGAGAATTTCCAGCGCCTCGTCGTAATTCAGTGCCGCCGGCTTTTCCAGATACACGTCTGCGCCGGCACGCATGGCGGCGATGGCCATGGGCTTATGCAGATAGTGAGGCGTGCAGATGTGCACCACGTCACTGTGAACTTCCGAAAGCAGCTGTTCGTAGTCTGTGTACGTGCGGACGGGGTAGGGGATCGATTCCTTAGCTTTCTCAATCCGATCCGGCTTTATGTCGCAGATGGCTTCGATCTTTCCGTAATCATTGTTCAGGATGGCCGCAATGTGTACGGCGGAAATGCCGCCCAGACCGAGGATGGAAATGGTTTTCATGATGGTTTCTTCCTTTTCTTTTTGTTTTTGCTGCCGCCTGTACAGGACGCGCAGCGTACAAAAGTATTATAGCCTATGTTATCCTCATTGTCAAATGTATTTTGGCTTTTTCGTGAAAATTCCGTTTGTTTGCCGCCATTGCCGCATATACTATACGGGAATCGGAAAAATCGGGAACGGACGGTGATGCAGATGAAAACGGAAACATGGGTGCGCCTTGCCGCTATCGGGATTTGCGGCGTGATCGCCGCCCTTGCGGGATACGTGATCGTCCGCCGTTTTGCGGGGATTCTGCTGCCGTTTCTGCTGGCGGCGCTTGTTTCGTCTCTGCTCCGTCCGGCGGCGGGATTCCTCCGCCGCCGTTTTCACCTGCCGGAAAAGATCGGCGGTACGGTTTTGATCCTGCTGGCGGTAACGGTACTGTCGTTCGGCGTTGTGGCACTTGGCCGTTTTTTGTACGGCGGTGCCCGGGATCTGATTGCAGAATTGCCTGCCATGCTGGAGGACAGCGAGAATCCTATCCGGAAAATCATTGATCTGATAAAGAAATGGGATGGCAGAGAGAATGCCGCCGGAGAACTGGAGACGCTCTATGGGGTGCTTTCCGGTATGATAAAGGAAGCGATCAGTGCCGCCAGTGCCGCCCTTACTGCCGGCGCGGGATCGGTGATTGTGGGACTCCCCCGGCTGCTTCTTTCCGTGGTGGTGGGTGTAATCGCCCTGTTCTATCTGTTTTTTGATGGGGAAGCCTTGCGGGCGCAGATGCGCTGCTTCTGCAGTGAGTCTGCACTGGAGCGAACCTTTTCTCTCCTTGCCCGGATGCGGAGGGCACTGGGGGGATACATCCGGGCCTATCTGACCTTGCTTCTTCTTACCTATGCGGAGCTTTGTGCCGGATTTCTTATACTGAACGTGTCCCGGCCTTTCGTGATTGCGCTGATTGCGGCGGCGGTGGATCTGCTTCCTGTATTCGGCGTGGGAACGGTACTTCTTCCCTGGAGTGTTTTTGCATTTTTCAGCGGAGACGTGTATCGGGGCGTGGGACTTCTGGTGTTGTTTTTCGTTATGTACGTGGTCCGGCAGTTTGCCGAGCCGCGGATTCTGGGCAGTACCATCGGTGTCCATCCGCTGGTCACGCTCTTTTCTGTGTTTGCTGGATTCTCTCTGTTCGGTATCTGGGGCATGGTGCTCTTTCCGCTTCTTCTGTATGGGGGAAAGGTGCTTTTGTCGGGTATGGCGGCAGAAACGGAAAACGGGGGACTGCCGTAAAAGCAGTCCCCTTCGTATTTTATACTGTCAGGCAGGTACGATCATGCCGTACGCCCCGTCCTTGCGCTTGTAGACTACGCAGATCTCCTCCGTTGCCGCGTCGCGGAACATGAAGAATCCGTGTCCCAGAAGATTCATCTGCAGAATGGCTTCTTCCGGCGTCATGGGCTTGATGGTGAACTCTTTCGTGCGGATGACAAAATCGCCTTCCTCCTCAATGGGCTCTGGCGGCGCAGCTTCCACAGGGGCAAAGGCACCCTCTCTGAGACGGCGTTCCAGACGGGTCTTGTTTTTGCGCATCTGCCGTTCTATTGCATCCATGCATTCATCCAGCGCAATCTCGAAGGTGGAGGCCTCTTTTTCACAGCGGTACAGCGTACCGTCAGCGGAAATAGTGATTTCCAGCCGATCCAGATCGCGCACGTAGCCGAATTTGACAGTTGCCTCGGCATCCTCGCGGAAGAACCTGTCGAATTTGGCAAGCTTCTTTTCCACCATGGCCTTGAGACTGTCACGGACGCTCATCTGTCTGCCTACAAAGGTAATCTTCATATACAACCCACCTTTTTTATGATTTTGTAAACGAGTTTTTGTTTACGTATCAATTATACCATATTGTTTCCGGTTTGTACAGAGGTTTTTGCATATTTTATACAAAAAATATTGAGGGAATAAAAAAGCGTGCAGACAACGACGTGTCCGCACGCTCTCTGTATTCTTTTATCAGTCCAGATAGCCCTGACGGAAGAGCAGCTCTGCGGTCAAAACGGCACCGCCTGCCGCGCCGCGGAGGGTGTTGTGTGCCAGACCCACGAACTTGTAGTCAAACAGCGTATCCTCTCTGAGGCGTCCCAGCGTTACGCCCATACCGCCGTAGATATCCCGGTCCAGGCGAGCCTGGGGACGGTTCTCTTCTTCAAAGTAGGTGATGAACTGTTCCGGCGCGTGGGGCAGACCGAGCAGCTGGGGGGCACCGCGGAACTCCTTCCATGCGGAAAGGATCTGCTCCTTGGTGGGCTTCTTCTCGAAGTTTACGAATACGGCACAGGTGTGACCGTCGGTAACGGGAACACGGATGCACTGGGTGGTAATCAGCGGAGCCTTGGCGGTATCGATCACGCCGCCGCGGATCTCGCCCCAGATTTTCAAAGGCTCTTTCTCACTCTTCTCCTCCTCGCCGGAGATGAAGGGGATGATATTGTCGATCATTTCAGGCCACTCGTTAAAGGTTTTTCCCGCACCGCTGATTGCCTGATAGGTGGTAGCCACTACTTCCTTGATGCCGTACTCCATAAGGGGTGTGAGCGCGGCAACGTATGCCTGGATGGAGCAGTTGGGCTTAACGGCGATAAAACCGCGCTTCGTGCCCAGACGCTCACGCTGGCTCTTTATGATCTCGGTGTGGTTGTCGTTGATTTCCGGAATAACCATGGGCACGTCAGCAGTCCAGCGGTGTGCGGAGTTGTTGGACACAACCGGGATTTCTGCCTTGGCGTAGGCTTCTTCCAGTGCGCGGATTTCGTCTTTCTTCATGTTGACGGCGCAGAATACGAAGTCAACCTTTTCCTTCATGGCGTCGATGTCTGCCGCATCCATAACGATCATCTTGGCTACGTCTGCCGGCATGGGCGTGGCCATTTTCCAGCGGCCGTCCACGGCTTCTTCATAGGTACGTCCGGCAGAGCGTGCGCTTGCCGCAAGAGCAGTCAGTTCAAAATACGGATGATTCTCCAAAAGCGTGATAAAGCGCTGTCCTACCATACCCGTTGCGCCGACGATACCGGCTCTGATTCTTTCTTTCATATCTTTCCATCCTTTCATCTGCCGCCTGCGCGGCTATGAGGTTATATAAACATTGATAATAGAGATATTATATCACGGCGGGTGCACATTGTCAATGAATCCGCTTTTCTTTTTTTGCGGATTCTTTCCATTTTTTAAAATATGCGGGTACGATCGCGCATCCTTTCTTGACAGACGGCCGTTTTTTTTATATAATGATAAATAGTGTGTGCGTCCCGAAGGACGCCGAAGGAAAGGACATCATCATGCAGGATCTCCTTAAAGTGATAGAAAATGCCATGCCCACTCTTTCCAAAGGGCAGAAACGGATTGCACAGTTTATAAATGAGCATTACGATAAAGCCGCGTATATGACGGCGGCCCAGCTGGGGGAGGAGGTGTCCGTATCGGAATCCACCGTGGTGCGCTTTGCGCTGGAACTGGGCTTTGACGGATATCCGGCTCTCCAGCACAGCGTGCAGGAGACGGTGCGCAGGCGCCTTACTTCACTGCAGAGAATTGAGGTTACCAACAAGCGGCTGGGCGACGCCTCCATACTGGATGCGGTGCTTGCCTCTGATGCGGATAAGATCAAGTATACCGGGGAGCATATCGACCGGGCGGCCTTTGACCGTGCGGTGGATGCCATTCTGAACGCCCGTGCCATCTACATTATCGGTATGCGTTCCTCCTCCGCTTTGGCGGAGTTTATGAATTATTACCTCAGCTATATGTTTGAAAACGTGCGGCTGATCCGTACCACCAGCGGCAGTGAGATTTTTGAGCAGCTGCTTCGCATGGATGCAAAAGACGTGATGCTGGCGATCAGCTTTCCCCGCTATTCCAGCCGTATCGTGAACGCGGTGGAATACGCCCATCAGACGGATGCCCGGGTGGTGGCGATTACGGACAGCGACAATTCTCCCATTGCCAAGAATGCGCACGCCGTGCTGACCGCGCGCAGTGATATGGCATCCTTCGTGGATTCCCTGGTAGCACCTCTGTCTATCATCAACGCCCTTCTTGCCGCTGTGGCACAGAAGAAGCAGGCGGAGCTGTCCGCTACGCTCACCAAACTGGAGAACGTGTGGGATACCTTCAACGTATATAACAAGAGTGCCGAAAGGAACGAATCGGATGAATAACGCGGACGTATCCGTTTCCGTCATCGGCGGCGGTGCCGCCGGGATGATGGCCGCCATCGCCGCGGCAGAAACAGGCGCTTCTGTGACAGTATATGAGCCTAACCGGGTTCTTGGCAAAAAACTCCGCATCACCGGTAAAGGCAGATGCAACGTGACCAACGACTGCACGCCCTCGGAGATCATGGATGCGGTAACGAAAAATCCCAAATTCCTCAGGGGCGCCCTGTTCCGCTTTACCCCGGCGGATACGATGTCGTTTTTTGAAGAAGCAGGCGTTCCTTTGAAAACGGAACGGGGGCGCCGGGTGTTTCCCGTGTCCGACCGTGCTCACGATATTGCCGATGCAATGGAAAAACGGATGCGTGCGCTGGGTGTGCGGATTGTGCACGAGGCGGTGACGGCGCTTTCGTTTTCAGAGACCGGGGAGGGCAGATGTGTGTCCGGCGTAATCACGGACGGCGGATTCTATCCCCACAGTGCGGTGATCGTGGCCACCGGCGGCGTGTCCTATCCGGGACCCGGTTCCCGGGGGGACGGTTACCGCTTGGCAGAGGCAGCAGGACTTTCCGTGACGGAGATACTGCCGTCTCTTGTGCCTGTGGTAACGGAGGAGAATACCGCCCCTTTGTCCGGGTTGTCCCTCCGGAACGTGACGCTGACCGTTCTGCAGAACGGGAAGACGGTGTTTTCCGAAATGGGCGAGATGCTCTTTACCCACTTCGGTGTGTCCGGTCCGCTTGTGCTGTCCGCTTCCGCCCATATGCGGGGCAGAATGGACGGCTATAAAATGGAAATTGATTTGAAGCCGGCTCTGGATGACGCCACGCTGGATGCCCGGCTGCTGTCCGATTTTGCCAAATACGCACAGCGGGATTTCGTCAATGCTCTCGGTGATCTGCTTCCCCAGAAGCTGATTGATCCCGTGATTGCCCGGGCGGGCATATCCCCCCGGACGAAGGCCGGCGTAATTACAAGACAGGAGCGGCTGTCGCTTCTGCACGTGCTGAAACATTTTCCCCTGACGCCGGTACAGTTCCGTCCCATTAACGAGGCGATCATTACCTCCGGCGGCGTGGATGTTTCGGGTATCCATACGAAAACCATGATGGCAAAAGCCTGCCCCGGATTGTTTTTCGCCGGGGAGGTGCTGGACGTGGATGCCTATACCGGCGGGTATAATTTGCAGATCGCCTTTTCCACCGGCGTGGCCGCCGGGCAGGGAGCGGCAGAATACGCCGCATCCCTTGGAAAACGGTAAGAATACTTCCGAAAGGAACCGATACGATGAAAAAACTGAACATTGCGCTGGACGGCCCCAGCAGCTCCGGCAAAAGTACCCTTGCCCGTGCATTGTCCCGGGAACTTTCTCTTATTTATGTGGACACCGGCGCGCTTTACCGGGCCGTGGGTCTGCATATGATTCGCCGCGGTATTGATCCGAAGGATGCCGAAGCCGTGACTGCCGCCCTCACCGGTGTAAAGGTGGAGCTGGTCTATAACAACGGTGTGCAGACAGTCCTGCTTTGCGGCGAGGACGTGGGAGACAGCATCCGCACCCCGGAGATTTCCATGGCGGCATCCGCTGTGTCAGCCATTTCTGCCGTGCGTGCTTTTCTTCTCGGTATCCAGAAGGATATGGTAAAGCGCGGCGGCGTGGTCATGGACGGCCGGGATATCGGTACGGTTATCATGCCGGACGCGGATGTGAAACTGTTCCTTGTGGCGTCTGCTGAGGCCCGGGCCAATCGCCGCTATCTGGAAATGCAGCAGAAGGGCGTGGCCTGTACCTACGAGCAGATCTATGCGGAAACGGTGGAACGGGATAAGAACGACAGCGGCCGTGACATTGCCCCGCTGGTTCCTGCCGCGGATGCGATTTTGTTCGATAATTCCCGGCTGAATCTGGAAGAAACGCTGGAAGAGGCGCTCCGCCTCGTGCGTGAGAGGTGCAAAGATGCCTAAGATGACGAAGATATACCGGTTTTTTTACGTGCTCTGCGTGTATCCGGTGCGTGCGCTGTTCCGCATTCATGTAGTGAACCGGGAGAAATTGCCCGAGGAGGGCGGATGTATTATCTGTGCCAACCATACCAGCATGCTGGACGTTTTGATCCTGTCCGCCGCTCTTGACCGGCAGATTCGCTATATGGCCAAAAAAGAACTGTTTAAAATCCCCCTTCTCAGAGGGCTGATTACGATTCTGGGTGCCTATCCCGTGGATCGGGGCGGTGCGGATGTAGGCAGTATCCGCCGCACTATCGCCATGCTCGAAGAGGGGCAGATGATCGGTATTTTCCCCCAGGGAACGAGACATCCTGCCGTGGATCCCGGAACTACGCCCGTAAAGCATGGCGTGGGCATGATCGCCTATCACGCCAAGGCCGCGGTGGTGCCGGCGTATATCCGTGCTAAGGACAACCGGGTGCGCTTTTTCCGCCGGACGGAATTGGTGATCGGCGATCCTATTCCCTATGATGCCCTCGGTTTTACCGACGGCGGAAAAGCGGAATATAAGGCGGCAACGGAAAAAATCTTTACCGATATATGCGCTCTGGGCGGCTATACCCGTGCTTTGCCCCACGCAGATGAGAAGAAACCGGAGGCGGAATCATGAGCGTTACGGTAGCTTCCCATGCCGGATTCTGCTTCGGTGTCAGACGGGCTACGGAAACGGTGGAAGCCGCCATTGAGAAGGGCGGCTCGGATATCGTTACGCTGGGACGGCTGATCCATAACGACGGCTACTGCGCGTCGCTGAGGGAGAGGGGCGTGCGGGAAATTTCTGCCGCCGATATTCCGGAGGTCCTGAGGCGTGTCCGGGCGGGTGTGCCCATTACCGTAGTGATCCGTGCTCACGGCGAAACGGAGGCGGTGGTCCGTCAGCTGGAGGAGTGCGCCCGGGAATGTCCGTCCCTTACCGTTTTGAACTGCACCTGTCCTTTCGTGGAAAAGGTGCGGAAGATCGCCAAAGAAAATTCCGGCAGCGGCAAGCGTTTTTTTCTGCTTGGTGCGCCCGATCATCCGGAAGTGCAGGGGATCATCAGCTGTGCTGAGGATGGAATAGTCTTTTCTTCAGCGGAAGAACTGCAGTCGATTTTGACGGCAGAGGATGACAAAAACAAGAAAAAAGAAGAAAATAAGGAAATTCTTACCATTTCTGTGGCCTCTCAGACAACCCAAAAGCTGTCAGAATGGAAAAAAAGTTTGGAAATTCTCAAAAAGGTATATACAAACGCGCAAATTTTTGATACAATATGTATTGTGACTGAAGAAAGACAGAAGGAAGCCGCCGCGCTGGCAGAGAAATCCGATGCGATGCTGATTATCGGAAGCCGTGCCAGCTCCAATACGGCCAAGCTGCATGCCGTGTGCCGGGAGCGCTGTCCCCGATCGTATCTGATCGAGAATGCAGACGACCTTTCGCACATCGACTTCACCGGATGTCAGACCGTGTCCATAACTGCCGGCGCATCGACGCCGAACAGTGTAATACAGGAGGTATATAAAACTATGGCTGAGCAAATGGAAAACTTTGCAGATCTGCTCGAAGAATCTCTCAAAACTTTAAATACAGGAGAAGTTGTTACCGGTGTAATCACCTCGATCTCTCAGAACGAG
>JAZQDY010000033.1:0-5210 GCA_045547015.1 Eubacteriales bacterium
GAAGTCCGGCTTGCCGAACAGAACGTCGCTGTCCTCCAACTGGGCAAACGCCACCCCGGGAAGAACGGTCTTTTCACCATCCCGTACGACGGTCAGATCCACCGGCTCCACACCCTGCCGCATGATTTCATACACCAGCTCGTTTCCGGTGGAAACACGGGTATTTCCCACCTTTACCACCCGGTCACCTTCCATCAGGCCGTGCTGGGCAGAGACGTTCTCCTCCTGAAAGGAATAAATGGTAGAGGACGGCAGGCTGGCTGCCGAGGCAATGAGAATCGTCATTACCAGAACGCCGGCAATCAGGTTCATAGACGCACCGGCAACGGTAATGATGATCCGCTGCCAGACGGGCTTTTTATAAAACGCATTTTCGTCCTCGGATTCCTCGTCCTCACCGGCCATGCTGACATAGCCGCCGAAGGGGATCGCCCGGAGCGAATAGGCAATATTTGTTTCCTTCGAGCGATGCGTATAAATTGCCGGTCCCATGCCGATGGCAAACTCGTTCACCGTTACGCCGAACAGGCGGGCAAACAAAAAGTGACCGCCCTCGTGGATCAGCACAAGAAAGCCGAAAATCAGAATCGCGATTATAATATACAGAATTGTCATAAATCAAACCACCTCTCTTATGTACCGTACCGGTGATTATACAGTGAAGCAGATGCAGGTACTGTTTCAGTTTTTCCGGAATTTTTTCAGGATTTCCCCGGCAAGCCGGCGTGCCTCTTCTTCCGCCTCGTATATATCCGAAACATCGCGCACGGGCGCATCGGGAACCATAGCAAGGCTTTCCATCACTGCATCGGGGATCTGCCCAAAGGAGATCTGTCCCCCGAGGAACGCCGCCACGGCTTCCTCGTCTGCCGCAATAAGCGCGGTAGGAACAATACCGCCGCGGGCGATGACATCCTTCACCGCAAAGAGAAGCGGAAACGCTTCCGCATCCGGCTGATCGAAGGTGAGCGTGTGAAGCGTTGTGAAATCCAGTCCTTTTTCTTCCACAAAGGCGCGGTCGGGACAGGATACTGCATAGCGGATACAGCTTCGCATATCCGGCAGCCCCATCTGGGCGATGACAGTATTATCAATATACTCCACCATGGAGTGAATTATGCTCTGCCGGTGGATGACTACTTCGATTTTCTCATAAGGAACGGAGAACAACCGCCACGCCTCGATTACCTCAAATCCCTTGTTCATAAGGGTAGCGGAATCGATGGTGATCTTCGGCCCCATCTTCCAGGTCGGATGGCGAAGTGCCTCCTCGGGCGTAACGGCAGAAAGCTCTGCCCGGCTTCTCCCGAAAAACGGACCGCCGGATGCGGTCAGAAGAATCCGCCGGATGCGGGAGGGATCCCCCTTTCCGGAATCAGTCAGTGCCCGATTTTCGCTGAGGCACTGGAAAATTGCGCTGTGCTCGCTATCCACGGGGATCATCTCTCCCCCGGACTTACGAAGTGTTTCGTATATGATATCCCCGGCGGCGATAATCGCTTCTTTATTGGCCATGCCGATGCGGGCACCGGTTTTCGCCGCCGCCAAAGCGGTGGGAAGTCCGGCAAGACCGGCGATGGAATGAATAATCACGTCAGCACGGCATTCGGCAACGGCACGTTCTGCCGCATCCTTGCCACCGTAGATTTTCACCGATTCACCGGCAAGCAAAAGGCGCAGTGCTGCAGCCTCCGTCTCACCGTCCACGGTACAGATCTCCGGTTTTACCAGACGTGCCTGCTGTGCCAAAAGCTCCACGTTCCGACCGGCAGACAGCATTACAATCCGGCATCCCATCCGGGAGAGGGAGTCCAGTGCCTGCACGCCTACGCTGCCGGTACTGCCCAGAATTGCTGCACGCACCGGAAATTCAGATTGTACGGAGCGCATCAGGCTCCCCCCTTTTCTACACGCATATTATTCAAAAAACTTCAAAAACTCCTGCAGCATGGACAAAAGCAGCATAAAGGGTGCTACTGCCAGCACACTGTCAAAGCGATCCAGAATGCCGCCATGCCCCGGCAGAAGCGTGCCGAAATCCTTCACGCCGTATTTCCGTTTGATATAGGACATAATCAAATCGCCCACCTGGGAGACGGCACTGACCACCACGCCGGCAAGCACCAGCGACCACACATGGACACCCTGCACTTCCTTCACGAAGTAACTCATGATTACACCGCTGATAACGGTAAACAGGGACGTAAAGAGGATACCGCCGATCATGCCCTCCACCGTTTTCTTCGGGCTGATTTCGGGAATCAGTTTATGCCGGCCGAAAAGTCTCCCGCAGAAATAGGCAAACACGTCCGAAATCCAGGGCGCGTACAGAGTTATAACCATAAACGGAAAGCCGAACGGACGGCAGCTCAGAAGAACCAGACTGGCAAAAGCGGCGATCACGTAGAACGCAGGCGCGAACACGGAAAAGATCCGTTCCGCATCCAGCGAACCGTGAGAAAACACGCCCACCGTCACCAGATAAAACCAAAAGAAAAACAGAACGGATGCAATCGCTGCCAACGCATCCGGCGTATAGGAAAACAGCTTGGCAACAAGCGGCACAGCAAGCGCCAGAAGATAAGCAGGAACAGAAATTCGTCTGTATTTGCGAACCCCGATACAGCCGAGAAGCTCATACATCGCAATCAAAGTAAACAGCGATACGGCAACCGAAAAGATCCACGTTTCGCACAAAAGGCAAAGCGGGATTGTTACCAGCATAATTACAATTGCAGTCAAAGTACGCTGCAGCATAGCGGTTCCCTTTCCAAAAACAATCCAAAGTAAGTAATTATAAAACAGCACCGTACCGGCGGCGGCGTCCGGAAAAGCTCATTACTGCCGCTTCCAGATCATCGAGGGAAAAATCCGGCCACAGCGTGTCGGTAAAAAACAGTTCCGCATAGGCAGACTGCCAAAGGAGGAAATTGGACAGCCGGTATTCCCCGGCGGTACGGACGATCAGATCCGGATCGGCACAGTGCCCGGTATACAGAGCCTTTGACAGATCCTCCTCTGTTACCGTTTCTTTTCCTGCGGCGATCAGTCTGTTGCATGCATACACCAGCTCGGCACGCCCGCCATAGTTCAGTGCAATATTCAAAAGACGGCGATTGTTCACCGTCAGGTTTTCAAGATCAGTGCATTTTTGCGCCAGAGCAGGAGCGAGCGCGCTCTTATCCCCCAAAAAGACGTACCGGATGCGGTTTTCATCGTTCTCCCGTTCCGCATCCTTGATAAAGGAATCCAGAAGGCGCATAATCGCGTTGACTTCGCTGCTGGGTCGCTTCCAGTTTTCGGTAGAAAATGCGTACACGGTCACGGCATCAATGCCCACGTCACCGCACATACGGACAATCTTCTTGAAATTCTCCGCACCGTTCCGATGACCGATTTCACGGGGCAAGCCTTTCGCAGTCGCCCAGCGGCCGTTTCCGTCCATAATAAACGCAATATGGGAAAGACCGCTCTCCGCTGCTTTTTTCCGGATACGGTCATACTGATTATTATTTTCTGGCATACGAAGAAGATATCTCCTTAAATCGTACATTCGCCCCGGTACTCCGGTAAAGGAGGAGTGCCGGGGCGGGCAGTTTCCGTCGCCTTAGCGAACGTCAGATTTCCATGATTTCCTTGTCTTTCTTTGCGGTGATGTCGTCGATAATCTTGGTATACTTATCGGTCAGATCCTGGATGCTCTTTTCGGACTGCTTCTGCTCATCCTCGTTCATCTCAGATTTCTTTTTCATATCCTTGCACTTGTCATTGGCATCGCGGCGGATATTACGGACAGCTACCTTGGCGTCCTCGCCCATTTTGGCAACCTGCTTTTTCAGTTCCTTACGGCGTTCCTCGGTCAGCTGCGGGAAAGAGAGGCGGATCGTTTTACCGTCATTCTGCGGCGTGATCCCCACGTCGGATGCCAGAATGGCCTTTTCGATATCCTTGTTCAGTTTAGCATCCCAGGGAGTGATGGTCAGCGTTCTCGCATCTGCCACGCGCACGTCTGCCACCTGGTTGATAGCAGTAGGGGCACCGTAATAATCCACGGTCACGCGGGCAAGAACGGCGGCATTTGCACGTCCTACGCGAACGGTATCCAGGTTATCCTCGTAAACCTCGATGGCCTTTTTCATTTTGCTTTCAAAATCTTTGGTATCCAGTTTCATTCGTTGTTGCCTCCTTTAACGATTGTTCCGAGCGTTTCGCCCATAATTACTTTATAAATATTCGCAGGGTCATTGAGACCGAATATGTGGATCGGCATTTTATTCTCCATGGCAAACGCGGTGGCGGTAATGTCGATGGCAGTGAGATGATGGTCCAGAATATACATGTAATCGATCTGCGCCAATTTTTCCGCAGTGGGATCCACGCGGGGATCCGCCGTATAAACGGCATCGATATTCTTAGCCATCAGCGTAACGTCACAGGAAAGCTCTGCCGCACGCAGAACAGCCGCCGTGTCCGTAGAGAAGAACGGAGCGCCGGAACCGCAGGCAAGAATGACCACGCTTCCCTTTTCCAGATATTCCACCGCACGGTCACGCAGATACGGCTCTGCAAAAGCATCCATGGAAACGGGAGAAAGCACGTGCGCATCAAGTCCGGCACGCAGGAGTGCATCCTTCATGCCGATAGAATTAATTACGGTAGCAAGCATACCCATATGGTCGGCACGGGTACGGTTGACATCCGTACCTTTAGCGCCGCGCCAGATATTGCCGGCACCGATCACCAATGCAACCTGTACGCCTGCCTCCACACAGCGGCGGATTTCCGCCACTACCGTATCAATATAAGAAAAATCCAAAATGGAATCCGCATCGTTTCTGAGCGCCTCGCCGGACAGCTTCAGAAGAACACGCTTATAGGAAGGCATCTGCATGGAAATCACCTCGTTATATATCATAGTATATCATGTATATTTTACTCCGAAATAGCAGATTTGTAAATATACTTTCAAAAATTCGCAAAAAAATCCGCCGGCATGTAGGATGCCGGCGGAAATCGAAGCATTATTTCTTCACAAGGCTGGCGATTTCGTCAGCGAAATTGTCTTCCTTCTTCTCCAGACCTTCGCCTCTCTCGTAGATAGAGAAGCCGGCGATGCGGATATTGCCGCCAAATTCCTTAGCGGTGTTGTCCACGTACTTCTGAACGGAGATGGAATCATCCTTGACGTAGGACTGCTCGGTGAGACAAAC
>JAZQDY010000034.1:0-4057 GCA_045547015.1 Eubacteriales bacterium
CCATCTGGACCTCGGCGCGAAGACGACCGGTGTAATTGTGCACGATAAGCTGACGGACGATCCGTCTGCCAAGCTTTCCGACCTGTTCAAAGTTGGCGATGAGATCAAGGCAAAGGTAGTGAAGGTAAGCGATATCGACGGTATTGCTACCCTTGACAAGCTGAGAGTAGACACCGACAAGAACTGGGATCTGATCGTGGAAGCAGCAAATTCCGGCGAGATCCTGGAAGGACGCATCGTAGAGGCCGTCAAGGGCGGCGTTATCATCTCTCTGAAGAGCGTTCGCGTATTTATCCCCGCATCCCTTACCGGTGTACCGAAGGACGGCGATCTCGCTTCCATCGTAGGTACCACCCAGCGGGTAAAGATCGTTGAGATCAAAGCGGAAAGAAAGAGAGCCTACGCTTCCATCCGTGCCGTACTCCGCGAGGAAAGAAAAGCACAGGAAGAAGCATTCTGGGCAGCTCTGGAAGAGGGCCAGGAATTTGACGGCGTTGTCAAGAGCCTTACCTCTTACGGCGCATTCGTGGATCTGGGTGCCGGTGTGGACGGTATGGTACATACCTCTGAACTGTCCTGGAAGCACATCCGCCAGCCTTCGGACGTAGTCAAGGTAGGCGACAAGCTGCACGTATTCGTAAAGGCAATCGACCGCGAGCGCGGCCGCATCTCCCTCGGATACAAGACGGAAGCTACCAATCCCTGGAACATTTTCACTTCCACCTATTCCGTGGGCGACGTTGCCAACGTGAAGATCGTTTCTCTCATGCCCTTCGGTGCATTTGCAGAAGTGGTGGACGGCGTGGACGGTCTGATTCACATCAGCCAGATCGCCGATCACAAGATCGCAAAGCCGGATGAGGTTCTCGCAGTCGGTCAGACGGTAGACGTAAAGATCACCGATATCGATATGGAGAATCAGAAGATCAGCCTGTCCATCCGTGCTCTTCTTGAGCCTGCTCAGGAAGAGGCTGCGGAAGAGGCTCCTGCCGCTGAAGAAGCACCGGTTATGTATTCTACCGACAATCCGGATGCATACAAGTCCTTTGAGACTGAGGAAGAGAAATAATCTTTCCACTGGAATCAGCGTAAGATTCTGAAAAACAAACCGGAAGAGAATCTTTGGATTCTCTTCCGGTTTTCTTACTATAGTGAGGTATACTACGATGGCAGTACTTCTTTATCCGGAAAACGGATTTCTGTTTGATACCCATACGGAAACGCAGAACGAGTTTCTGCGCCGCATTGCCGAGGACGGCATCAAAGAAGCGCATATCTGGTTGGAACCGGTGAAGAATAATCAGGAGGTTTCCCGCCCCGCCGCGCTTACCTTCCGCTGGGAGGCAGACGGCTCGCCTCTTTACACGCTGGAGATTGCAGAAACCGAGGACTTTGCCGATCCGATGACGTTTGAAACGGCGGAAACGACCTGCGATGCGGACAACTTCAAAATCGGGCAGACCTATTTCTGGCGCGTAAACAAAGGGGAACCCCGCCGCTTTCAGACGAAGGATGCGTTCCCCCGCTTTATTCGCCTGCCGGACGTGTTGAACGTGCGGGACGTGGGCGGCATTTCCATGAAGCAGGGAATGGTCTTTCGGGGAAGTGAGATGAGTTTCTATCCCATAAACGAGGAAGGCCGCCGCATTTTCAAGGAGCAGCTGAAAATCAAAACAGATCTGGATCTCCGCGCCGTGTCCCAGACGGAGAAACTGAACGGCGTCTCTCCTGCCGGAGAGACTGTTGCGCTGAAATGTTTGCCCTATCGCCCCTATCGGGAGATTTTTGAGGATCAGCACAGAGAGGGTATCTGCCGGATTATGGAGTTTTTGGCGGATGAGACGAATTACCCCATTTACGTCCACTGCTCCGGCGGTGCGGATCGTGCAGGGATGATCGCCATGTATCTGAGAGCGCTCTGCGGTGAGTGTGACGAGGATATTCAGCGGGATTACGAGCTCACATCTCTCTCTACTTACGCCGGTTACGTGAACAAAACCGGTTTTCGAAGCCGGAAATACGATACCTGGTATTTGTTCATAGAGGAGTTGGAAAAGTACGCCCCCGGCGGAACTATCGGGGATATGGTAAAGGCCTTCCTTCTGGATTGCGGCGTAAAGCAGGAAACCATGGACAAGATCGTGTCCATACTGAAAAAATAAAGAAAACGGTGCTGCGGTACGGGATTTCCTGCCGCAGCCGTTTTTTATTCCGGCGGGGTGATCTGTTTGTGCAGACGGATGAGGCAAAGCACGTTCAGCACTGTCATGGCGGATATGACGATATCCGCCCACTGCCAGAGTACGTTTTCGGACAGAAGCGCACCCGTGAGAATGGCGGCGGCGGAAAGCAGCATAAAAATGCTTTTTGCCGCGCGAGCGGGCAGGAAGAATCGGAGTGCCTCTATGCCGCAATAGCTTTGGGAGATTACCGTAGCAAAAGCGAACAGGATTACACTGGTTCGCATAAAGAGACCGGCGAAGGATGCAAGCCATACGCCTCCTATGGAGAGGCTGAGCTTTGTATAAGCGGCAAGAGAAAGTTCGATACCGCTAAGGCCTGCATTGTCCTTGTAAAGAAGAATCACAAGCGCAGTCATGGTGCAGAGAAGCACCGTGTCTGCGAATACCTCAAAAATGCCGAAGCATCCCTGGTGATGGGGATCCCTTGCGTCGGATGCCGCGTGGGCGGTGGGTGACGTGCCGCAGCCCGCTTCATTGGAAAAAATACCCCGGGTAATACCGAATCGGACGGCACGGCTGACGGACAGACCGAGAATACCGCCTCCCACGGCGGAAAAATCAAGGGCTTCTCTGAAAATCTGCTCCGCAATCCGGGGAATTTCCATTCGGTGCGCCAAAAGGATTGTGCCCGAGAGAAGAATATATATAATGGAAAGCGCCGGAATCAGAATCACCGTGATTTTGGAAAGCCGCCCCATTCCCCCGCCCATGGCAGGAAGCGCCAGTGCTCCGAAAAGCATCGCGAAAATCAGCGGCGGTACGTCCGCGCAGGAGACGGCGGCGCGGATTTGCAGAACATTGCCGGTAATCAGGGCATTGACGGCGCAGAGAATGGCAAAAATGCCGCCAAGAACAGATGCCGTACGCCGCCCTATGCCGGTGCGTGCCCGTTCAGCCAGTCCGTCCCGGATGTAGTACATGGCGCCGCCGTAGGGGATCAGCCGTCCCTTTTCCGATCGGTATCGGCGGTAACGAAGGGCAAGATACACCTCTGCATATTTTACCGACATGGCGAAGAATGCGCCAGCCAGCATCCAGAATACGGCCCCGGCACCGCCGGCGGTGATGGCGGCGGCAACGCCCGCGATATTGCCCACGCCCAGTGTGCCTGCCAACGCCACGGTCAGGGCGGCAAAAGGGGAGGCGGCGTTCTTTTTTGTCCGCAAGAACAGAGTGCGGACGGTGCGGATGGGATGAAACAGCCAGAAAAAACGGAGCCTGAAACCGAAAAAAATACCCGCCCCGATCAGTGCCGCCGGCAAAAGAATGCCGGATAGAAATGCGCCAACCGTTTCCATGCAGTGCCTCCGAATAATCGTTTCCTTTTATTTTTATGCGTGGAAAGAAAGAGGTATGCCGTTAGCACTCCGCCCCCGGGAGCAGTAAAGGAACAGGCAGGGAAGAATTGTTAAATAAATGTGAATATTCGAAAAAAGACTTGATTTTCCTTTCCCTTCGGTATAGAATATATCACGTAGAGTTTGGCACTCCGAAAACAAGAGTGCTAAACCAAAGAGGAAGATCCAAAAATACAATACGTGCCTTGCGCACGATTTTCAGGAGGTTTCATTATGACCATAAAGCCTTTGGCAGACCGCGTTGTCGTCTGCGCTATTGAAGCAGAAGAAACGACCAAGACCGGTATCATTCTTCCGGGCAGCGCCCAGGAAAAGCCCCAGATCGCTGAAGTAGTGGCCGTTGGCCCCGGCGGTCTCGTAGACGGTAAGGAAGTTACCATGACCGTAAAGGTCGGCGACCGGGTAATCACCAGCAAGTACGCCGGTACGGAAGTAAAGTGCGACGGTAAGGAATAC
>JAZQDY010000035.1:0-5713 GCA_045547015.1 Eubacteriales bacterium
ACTTGTTCTTCACGCAGAACACGGAGGCGGTAACAATTCAACCTTTACAACGCACGTTGTAACCTCGTCGGGAACAGATACCTATTCTGCGATTTCCGCCGCGCTTGGCTCACTGAAAGGCCCACGCCACGGCGGTGCGAATATCAAGGTGATGCAGATGTTCGATGATATGAAAGCGAACATTGATACAAAAGACAAGGATGCGGTGAAGGATTATCTCGTCAGACTTCTTGACAAACAAGCGTTTGACAAGGCAGGACTCATTTACGGTATGGGACATGCCGTTTACTCACTCTCCGATCCCAGAGCAGATATTTTGCGCTACTATGCCGAGCAGCTTTCGATAGAGAAAGGACTGCACGAGGAATTTGAGCTTTACCAAACGGTTGAGAAGATGGCTCCCGAGATCATTGCTGAAAAGCGCAAGATGTATAAGGGTGTCAGCGCGAATGTGGACTTCTATTCGGGTATGGTCTATAAAATGCTCGGACTGCCTTATGAGCTTTTCACTCCCATCTTTGCCATAGCACGAATTGCAGGTTGGAGCGCACACCGTATGGAAGAAATACAGAACGCAGGTAAGATCATACGTCCTGCTTACATAAACGTAAAAGAAGAAACAGAATATGTATCCTTGAAGGATAGATAATAACAGCCCTCGTTCCATTACGGAGCGAGGGCTGACAGAAGAAAAACTGTCAGCCCTCAAAATTTGAGTCGCAGAAAGCAAAGAAAAGGGATTTTCAAAAAAACATTTCCAAAACTCTTGAAAAAGCACTCAAAACCGGTGTCTTGTGCCGAAAGAAAGCGTTTTGCTAAAAACTGTGGTCTTTTGGCACAAGAGCAAGTTGGAGATAATAAACAAAAAATCAGTCCTAATCTTACGAAAAGGACTGGTTTTTTGTGCATGAAGCACTAATTTTGGTCGGAGTGACAGGAATCGAACCTGCGCCATCTTGGTCCCAAACCAAGCGCCTTACCATTAGGCAACACCCCGAAATATTCAGTTTTTTCTGATTTTGGTCAAAGTTGTGTCAATTCAGCGAATTTTCAATGTATTTCTAACTATGGTCAAACCTGTGGTCAAAGCGAATTTTTGAGCACGCTCGAACTCCGTTTTTCACGCTCTTTGGACGTCTTCCATCGCTTTGTGCGCTTTTGAAAAAATGTGTTACATGATCTGCTGGGTGCTCCCAAACCAAGCGCCTTACCATCAGGCAACACCCCGGAATTATTCAGTTTTTCGTCTCATCTGTTCTTCGTTACTACCCAGCCGATTCCAGCCGCAATACACAAAGCCGCCGCAGCGCACAGTATCCAAAAAAACGGATTGTCAACTATCAGAGAACCGGTGACCAGAATCACCGTGGGACCATCCGCGCCGCCGATGATTCCCACACTGCCCGAACGATTTCCTTCCGCAGTAAGCGTAATAAATGCGGCAAGTGCACAAAGCAGGAAAACAAAGGAAAGGCCAATAAAGAATGTCGTCTTAAACACCTTTTTCATTATGTTCTCCCAGTAAATCGGCTCTCTCAGCAGGCAACCGTTATTTCGCACAACACGCACCGCATTTCATTATACCGAAAAATGAGGTGTTTGTCAAGAACTTCCCCCCGATTCGTCCATATTACAAAATTTCATATGTGTGGTGAAACCTGTCAATGATTACGGGCGCGCTGCTCAATACCGGCAGATCACAAACGGTCACGGCAGAAATCGGCACGGTCGGATGGGCGGCACACCACTCCTTACGCAAGGCATTCTCCAGGGGATGTCTTGCTGACGGCATTTCGGCAGGCAGAGACATGTTTTCCCACAGATACCAGTCCACCGTCAGCCAGGCATCGGCAAGAGCGGTATCAGCACAAATGGAATGCACATATTTGCGGAACGCCAGAAAAGCCTCACGCTGCGACAGTGCCCGCGGCGAGGGCATGGACATAGCAAGCCCATCAAAAAATGCAAACGGGGAGGCTGCGGCAGCCAACACCCAGTCCAGTGTACACGCAAAATGTCCGCTGCCGCCAAAGCGATCCAGCACCTCGTCAATTGCGTGCAGTCGATACAGATCCGCATAAGACAGAACGTCACTGCCCAGCACTTCATAAGGCGGTCGGGAAGAATAAACATATCCCATCTCACCGCACCGGGCGCGCAGATCCGTTCCGGGAAGCAATTTCAAAAATCCCAACTGGAGCAGATCGCAGGCTGGATACAGCGCATCAAACGACTGACCGAACCGGGCAAAATTCTCGTGAGGCAATCCGGCAATCAGATCCGCATGCAGATGAATATTCCCCATCTTCCGTATGCGTCTCAGTGCTTCGATGATCTTTCCGGGATCCGACGTACGCCCAATAGCGGCAAGTGTTTCCGGGTTCGTAGACTGCACACCGCATTCCAGCTGGATACGCCCTTTAGGCATGGCAGCAAGGACGGAAAAACTCTCCTCATCCAAAAGATCAGCGCAGATTTCAAAATGATACGTTTTCGTAAAGCCGTTACCGGCGATTGCCTGCCATATTGCATCCGCACGGCGTCTGTCAAAATTGAACGTACGATCCACAAATTTGATTACACGCACACCGTCAATTTTCTCAAAGCGGCGCAGCTCTGCAATCGTGCATTCCGCCGATTTGGCACGTACTCCCCGGGTTGCCGACGAAAGGCAGTAGGAACAGTTAAACGGACACCCGCGGGAGGATTCGTAATACAGAATTCCGCCGCTGTGGCTGTCGGGCGGGTATTCGTCATAGAGAATCCCTGCGTTTACAAAATCCGCATATGGCTCTCCCATAATGATCGTATGCGGCGGCGGAAATGAATGACAGTAGGATACAAATGCACCCTCCCCTTCCCCGGCGATGATGGAATCCACATACGGATGAATGGCAAAAAACGATTCATCCTCATAAGAAATCTCCGGGCCGCCGAACACGATCCGGCTGTGGGGCAGAAGTGCGTGCAGATCTGCCGCAAGAGACAGCATCTCTTCCCTGTTCCAGATGTAAACGGAAAAACCGTACACGTCCGCCTTTTCCAGAAACAGTGCATGCAGAATGTCCCGCGTACGCTCCTTCAAGGAGCGCTCTACCACGGAGGCTGTATATCCATGAGTACGAAGAGCTCCGGCAATACAGCGCACCGCCAGATTCGTATGTACGTAGGAAGAATTAAGAGCAAACAAGGTGATTTTCATGCGTCAGATGCACTCCGTCCTGCAATTGTTTTTACAAAAATAATTATACACCGAACTATCTTTTCCGTCAACACGCCCTCCCTTTTTTCATGTCAAAAAAGATAAAGCAAAGCGAATACTGCTCTTGACAAATATTTCCGTACAGTGCTATAATAATATCAGCCAAACATATTCACAAACCATCGCTTGGTCGTGCGATTTCTTTCGAAAAATTCCATTGTTTTTTTGAAAGAAATCGCAGGACTTTTCGTGTTGTTTGGCGGCAGACGATCCTGCCCGAATACTGATCGGTAATATTTTCGTTTTTTAGAAGGAGACAGCAGCATGAAAAAGCAGTTTTGGCGAGTGATCGCCATGGCCCTGGTCTTCTGCACCTTGTTCCCCGTTTGCGTGCAGGCAGCGGCCGTCACAGGCGTTGCTATCGATCAGGATGAAATCACCCTGAACGTAGGCGAAACCGCCACGATAACAGCAAACGTTTCCCCCGCGGATGCGGAAAACGCCGACCTTACCTGGACGTCCGACGATCCGTCGGTGGCGACTGTGGAGGAAGTGAGCAACATCTACGACCCCGAAGTACTGAAGAATTATAAGTTCGGTATGTTCACGCTGGCAAAAGACAGAAAATCCTTCACCCTGTCAGAAGGCGCACTTACGAATCAGATGCGCCCGGTTTCCGGAACATTCAGAACAGAAGCAGACAGTTCTGCCGCCAGTGCAGGCACTGCATTCCGGTTTACCGGCAAAGTAAACATGTCTGAGTTCTCAGCCGGAGCGGCTTACTATGTGCTCTTCAGACTGAACGCTGAAGGTTTCGAAATCGATATTCCGGAAATCATCGGCAAACGCGGTTCAGTAAGTGATGCTTCCGGTAAGTCCACGTACGTTGCACGCGGATATATCCTGGGATTCAGCCAATCCAGAAATCAGATTTCTTTCCACGATCCTTTTGGGGAAAGACTGAATCTGCCGGTTGGCTTCGCCGCAATGCCCGGTGCACCGATCGTACCCTTCCGGAATTCGTCCAATCCCGCAAACGTCGCCTATAACGAATCGCTCATAAACGTACTGCTGCAATATCAGAACAAATACGTTGAGTACGTTGTGGTAGAAGGCAACGTGGCGTACATTGCCTCGGAAGTTTCGCCCACCAACGACGTAGTAATCATCGACTACTTCTCCAACATTTCTGAGAACGGTATCGAAGCATACGCCTGGTCTACCGTAACAAACTCCTACAGTATTATCAAGATCGCTGAATTCAACGGCTGGGAAGTAGGCGGTTTTGACTGGAAAAACTATTATTTCAACACCTTACTGGGGGGCGGTATGCTAAACCTGGAGTCTCTGCTTCCCGTTAAGGCTGGCGAAATCTACCGTGTTGTATACCGGGACGAAAATGCGTACAACCTGACTGTGGCAGTCCCAACGATGAACCAGACAATTCAGATTGACAACGGATATATTCACACGGTCAGCGCAAGCGTCACGATGACCAAAGTTGCCGCAACCACCGCCAGGGACTATTGGGTAATCCGGCAAGTTGGATGGGACGGCCGTGTGGAAAAAATCTACACCTTCCTCGGTACACTGCCCAATCTCTCCATTGGCCCCGTTGATATCTATAAAAAAGCGAACAACGACTACGTAATCTCCGGTACTGCAGCTGCTCTCGCAGAGCTGACCAAGGCAGTATTCATGGAAAGCGACGTTAAGTTCATGTGCTACAAAAAGTTGACCGGAGAATATGATAATGACCATATGTGGGACGGTCAAGGATACTACTACGGTCACACCATGTACAATGTTCTTACCGGCGCGCCGGAGTTCATAAGATACGACTCGGCCAGATGTCAGAGCATCAAGGCTAATCTGGAATCTGCCGGCGACGGAAAAATCTATATGGTAATTGACGGTGTTCTCTACGAGTCTTACGCAGACGCCCCAAAAACCATGTATGATATAGCCTCATTCTGCGTAGAGGCAGGAATGTACAAAACCATAAATTCGGCTGCTCCTCAATACGATGTTTTTGACGGTGCTGCAATTGTCAAAAATATACGCGACCTCGTAGAGGAAGCACAGGACCGCGAAAATGCATACGAAGTCGAGTACATTACGCCCAATCAGGTAACCGTAATCGGTATTGTGAACGGCGTGTATCACCGCATCGCAGGCGGTAACACCGGAGGGCTGAACAACGCATTCGGTGCTCTTGCGGACGTAACCGCTTATCCCCTGTACGATGACGCAGGCAACGTAGTGGTTCTGCTGAAAGCGCTTCAGCTGGAGCATGCTGCCACTACGGTTGATGCAAGAGCGGCTTCTATCGGTCAGGATTACCTGAAGAAGCACACCTACAAGAATGCTGAAAACAGAAACGAAACCTGCACTGCAGTTGACAGCACTCTGACCGGCTTTACTTCTATGGATACGCTGGCCGCAGAATGGGATTCTGTGTCCACGATCGCTGAGGCTACTGCACATGTTCATGCTCCTCTGACGACCGCT
>JAZQDY010000036.1:0-16827 GCA_045547015.1 Eubacteriales bacterium
GGCTGTCTCCGGCTTCGTACAGCCGTCCGTCCGGTGATACTCCGGGGGCGGCGGAAAACTGCGCCATGGCGTTTTCGGTAATGCGGATGTAGTCAGCCGATTCTATGGAATCGGTAAGTGTAAGCGTGGATTTTTTTCCCAGAAGGGGCATGGCAAGCAGAAGTCCGGTGATAAACTGGGAAGATACGTTTGCCGAAAGCACGTACTCGCCGGCGGTGATTCTGCCTTGTACCGTAAGCGGATCCACGGTGGGATCCGGGGGGAGGACTGCGCCGTGCCGCGCGAGTTCCTCGTACAGGGGAGAGAGGGGGCGATTTGCCAGCCGTCCCCTGCGGATAAACCGGGCATCGGCGCCCAGTGCCGCCGCTACGGGCAGCATAAAGCGGAGCGTGGATCCGCTTTCTCCGCAGTCAAGACTTGCCTCTTTACGCACGTTCGTGATGGGCGTTACGAAAAATCCGTCCCCGGTGCGGGCAATGTCCGCACCCAAGGCGGTAAGTACCCGGGCGGTGGCATCGATATCCTCGCTCGAAACGGGGCAGAGGATTTTCGTGGGTGCATCTGCAAAAGCGGCGCAAATCAGCAGCCGGTGTGCGGCGGATTTGGAGGGGATGGCGGATACCGTGCCGCCCGTGACGGGGGCATCAAAGGTAAAAATCATACCGCGCCTCCTCGGAGAAAGGCGGGCATTTCCGTGACGGGCAGCCGATGCAGAACGCATTTCCCGATTCTTTCCGGCAGCACCAGATCGATCATTTCCCCTTCCCGCTTTTTATCCCGCAGTGCAGTTTCAATCAGTTCCTGGGCGGGATAGGGGGAGGCATCCGGCAGTCCGTACAGACGGACCAGTTCCGCAATTTCGTCAATTACGTCGTCTGCGCAAATACCCCGGGCATGGGCAAAGCGGGCGGCGATCACCATGCCTGCCGCTACACCGTGTCCGTGAAGCATGGTGAAATGCGCCCGTGCTTCGATGGCGTGCCCGGCGGTGTGACCGAAATTGAGTAGCTTTCTTACGCCCCGGTCCTCTTCATCCGCTTCTACAATTTCCGCTTTCATGGCAACACAGCGGCGGATGATCTCTTCCATGGGCAGATTTTTCGGAGATTTCAGAAGATCAAACAGCGCCCGATCCCCGATAACTCCGTATTTGATTACCTCTGCCATGCCGTCGGCGAAAATTTCCTGCGGCAGGCTGGAAAGGGTATCGGGATCGCACAGTACCAGCGACGGATGATGAAACGCGCCGCACAGGTTTTTTCCCGCATCAAGATCAATGGCGGTTTTTCCTCCAACGGAGGAGTCCACCATGGAAAGAAGCGTGGTGGGAATGCCTACGTACCGGATGCCCCGGAGGTAGGATGCGGCGGCAAAGCCGGTGAGATCGCCCACAACGCCGCCTCCCAGGGCGCAGAGCATATCCGTTCTGGTAAATGCCTGCTCCGCCAGGGCGTTCAGAATAGAAAGCCAGTTCTGTGCATTTTTGGACGCTTCCCCATGGGGGAGCACGAATTTGGAAACGGCAAATCCTGCCGATGTGAGAGATCCTTCCAATGAAGCGGCATACAAAGCGTCCACCGTGTCGTCGGTGACGATCATCACTTTGCCGCCGCCCAGTGTCCGGCGGATTTCCTCACCTGCTTTTTCTATGAGGCCGCGGGCAATGCGTATCTCGTACGCCTTTCTGGCGTGTACCGTAACTGTCTGCATATTGTTTTCTTCCTGAATTATGGGTAGTATGTTATTTTCCGTCGATTTCTTCCTTGCGGATCCGTCCGTCCCGGAGCAGATCGCGCACCGTGTCGCTGTCGCCTTCAGCGATGGCGTCCCGGTATTTTGTCAGCTCGCCGATGAGCGTATTGAGCTCTGCCGCGAGGAATTCTTTGTTCTCCACGAACAGCATGGTCCACATTTCCTCGTTCAGTTTTGCTACCCTTGTCAGATCCTTATAGGAGCCGGCGGAGAAGCCGCTGTGGATTTTTGCCGTGGGGCTTTTTACGTATGCGTTGGATACTACGTGCGCCAGCTGGGAGGTGAAGGCAATCACCTCATCGTGCTGTTCGGCTGTAGTAACGGAAAACCGGCCGAACTGCGCCGGCGCAAGGAGTTTTTTTATGCGGTCAAGGAGAAAGATATCATCCCGCCGGGGCGGTACGATCACCATGGGCGCGCCGCGGAACAGATTGGCATCTGCATATTTGAAACCGGAATACTGCCGGCCTGCCATGGGATGCCCGCCTACGAAGAGGAAACCGTGCTCCTCTGCCAGCGCAAAGCCGGCCTTGCAGACGGTGCGCTTGGTGCCGCACAGATCGATAACCACGGTTGTCCCGGATACGAGCGATGCGACTTTCTGCAGATAAGAAATGGCGGCAGTGGGGTAGAGTGCGATCAGAAGCAGATCACATTCCGGGATTCGTTCATCCGTCAGCTCGCCGTCAATGGCGTTTACCAGCCGGGCGTATTCCAGTGTGGGGCGATCTTTGTCCGCGCCCAGTACGGTGCAGCTGCCGTTTTGCTTGTATGCCTTTGCCATGGAGCCGCCGATCAGCCCAAGACCTACGATGCCTACCGTCATATCCATATTCCTCCGATTTTTTATAGTCAGCCGCGGATTGCCTGCAGGATTCCCTGCACGCCGGTTGTTACTTCTCCGAACTGCGCAGGTGTCAGTGCCTGCGGTCCGTCGCAGAGTGCGTGGAGCGGGTCGTTGTGTACCTCAATCATGAGCCCGTGGGCGCCTGCCGCCGCTGTGGCAAAGGACATGGATTTCACGTACTTGGCAGAGCCGGTGGCGTGGCTGGGATCCACGATAACGGGCAGATGGGACAGCTCGCGGATGACAGATACGGCGGAAAGATCCAGCGTGTTGCGGGTGTAGGTTTCAAACGTCCGGATGCCCCGCTCGCAGAGGATGATGTTTTCGTTTCCGCCTGCCATGATGTATTCCGCACTCATGAGCAGCTCCTTGATGGTGTTGGCAAGCCCCCGTTTCAGAAGAACTGTCTTTTTCGTTTTGCCCAGTTCCTTCAGCAGCTCGAAGTTCTGCATATTCCGCGCGCCCACCTGGATTACGTCTACCTCTTCAAACAGAGGCAGATGATTGGCGTTCATAATCTCGGAGACGATAGGAAGCCCTGTTTCCTTTTTGGCAAGAAGCAAGAGTTCCAGTCCCTCTGCCTTCAGTCCCTGAAAATCGTAGGGAGAGGTGCGTGGCTTGAACGCGCCGCCCCGGAGCATGGTGGCGCCCAGCGCCTTGACTTCCCGGGCAATGCCTACAATCTGTTCCTCGCTTTCCACGGAGCAGGGACCGGCCATGAATGCGAATCCATCACCGCCAACGGTGGTATTGCCTGCCGTGATTACGGAATCGTCCGGATGGAATTTGCGGCTGGCCTGCTTGAACGGTTCACTGATACGGGTGACCGTTTCCACAATCTCCAGGCCTTTCAGCAGATCCTCGTCAATTTTTTCCGTGTCGCCGATGAGGCCCAGTACAGTCTTATAGTGTCCTCGTGAGATGTGTACATCCAGGCCGGTGGAACGGATCCATTCAATAATGCTTTCTATCTGCTGTTCTGTGGCGGTATTCTTCAAAACTGCAATCATGATGTATATCTCCTTTAGTGAATAATCATAAATAAAAGCAGAGGGTTAACGAATAAAAATAAGCCTCACAGTGTTTTCACTGTGAGGCTGTAAACTTTCCGCGGTAATACGGAAACACGACCTTTTATTCGCAGCAAAAATCACTCTTACTCAGTTACGCAGCAGTAAACGTAAAAAAGTAAAAGTAATAATATGCGGATGCGAACACGTTAGCCATGCTATTACGTATCTCCTTCGGTGAGTAATTATGCAAAACATATTGTTGGAGTAATTATAGCACCGGCATTGGCGTCTTGTCAATAGTTTTTTTGAAAAAATAAAAAATTCCTGCACATGCCGATTGACAAACGGGCATACTTATGTTATACTGGTGTAAAGTTATCAATGATAACCTAACTGAAAACAAATCAGAAAACAGCCCCATGAAACAGGAGGAGTATCCCCATGAATCAGAAACCGAAACTCGTATACGATGTGCAGGAGGTCCTGAATTTCCGTGAACTCATTACCCGCAGTGCAGAGTTGTACGGCGAACGGTGCGCATTTATTTTCCGGGAAGGAAGCGGCGTGCGTGAGATCACCTACGGGGCGGTAATGGAGAACGTAAAAGCGCTGTCCACCTATCTGAACAGCCTGGGGCTGGAAGGGAAGAAAGTGGGCGTGGTGGGAAAGAACTGCTATCCCTGGGCGCTGACCTATCTTGCCGTCTGTGCCGGTACCGGCGTAATCGTGCCGCTGGATAAGGAGCTGAAGCCGGAGGAAATGCAGTACGTAATCGACGATTCCGAACTGTCCGCCGTTATCTATATGTCCGGAATGGAGGAAAAAATGGAGGCGCTTACCGGCGATTTTCTGCGTCTTTCCGCCGCCGATTTGCCTTCCATGATCGCCGCCGGCGAGAATATGCTGCTGCTGGGCGACAAATCCTACGCCTCCCATACGGTGGATTCTCACGCTATGGGCGTTCTTCTCTATACCTCCGGTACCACCGGACTTGCCAAGGGCGTTATGCTGTCCCAGTACAACATCTGCAGTGATTTCATCCACGTTTTGCGCCGGGTGCAGGTAAGCCCGGAGGAGCGGGTGCTGTCCGTTCTGCCTCTGCATCATACCTACGAATGTACTGCAGGCTTCCTTGCGATTCTGTATACGGGTGCCAGCATTGCCTATAACGATTCCCTCCGCCGTCTGGTGGATGATTTCAAACTGTTTTCTCCTACCATCTTTATCGCCGTGCCGCTGATGCTGGAAACGCTTCGTAATACGATCCTTAAAAAGTATCAGAAGATCAAGGGCGGTCGGGCCGTCCTTGCTCTCCAGCGTACAGCGTCCGATGCGGTTGGCCGGGCAGAATCGCCCCTTTCCCGACAGATCTTTTCCACTGTCCGGGATGCGTTCGGCGGCCGGCTGACGCGGATTCTCTCCGGTGCGGCACTTCTGCCGCCGGAGGTGCACCGGGATCTGGAACGCTTCGGGTTTAAGGTGCTGATCGGGTACGGATTGACCGAAACCTCTCCCGTCTGTCTTATGCACGATGATTTCTACCGTTGTCCGGACGATATCGGTTATCCGGTTTCCGGCGTGGATGTAAAACTTCTGGATATGGACGAAAACGGCGTAGGCGAGCTTTGTGTACGCGGTCCCAACGTGATGCTGGGCTATTACAAAAATCCCGAGGAAACGGAACGGGTGCTGGATGACGGCTGGTTCCGCACCGGGGATCTGGCGCGGCAGAAGGAAAACGGTGCCTATCAGATCACGGGACGAAAAAAATCCATGATCGTCACCCAGAACGGAAAGAAGATCTTCCCGGAGGAGCTGGAGTTTTATCTGGACAAGAGCGCTTTTGTGAAGGAATCCATGGTGTACGGCGAAGAGGGCGAGAAGGACGTGACAGTGACAGCCGTTGTATATCCCGATTATGAAGCGGTGGATGCTCGTCTTGCAAAGGACGGCGTAACGCCCGATTCCGTGGAATACCGGGAGAGCGTGCGTGCGCTCATTATGGCGGAGGTCAAGGCGGTCAATGAGAAATTGCCTTCTTTCCGCCGGATTATGAAGGTGGTCGTGAGAAAAACGGAATTTGCAAAAACCACCACACGGAAAATCAAACGTGCGGCGGAAGAAAACCGCAGTGAAGGAGAGGACAGCCATGCGGCACCCCAGTGAAGCCTCCCGGGAGAGGATCATCATTGCCACGATCCGGGAGATCGAGGCACACGGCGTTACGGATTTTTCCATCCGCCGGGTGGCGGCGGAATGTGAAATCTCCTGTGCCGCGCCCTACAAGCATTTCAAAAATAAGAATTCGCTGATTCTGGAAGTGATCCGATACGTGAACCGCCGTTGGGCGGAGGTACAGCGCTCGGTGATCCTGCTCCATCCGGGAAACTGGCGGGCAATGATTACGGATATCTGTATTGCATATATTCACTTTCTCAGCGAAAATCCGGGGTTTCAGGCGGTGGTGCTTCTGAACGACAGCTCCATGGATGAGGAGCAGATCCGTGAAAAGGGAAAGATCAGTGCCATGACCAGTGATATTATCCATCACTACTGCACGTCTGTGAATATGCCGCCGGAGGTGGAGAAGCGGAAAACGTATGTGGTCCGTTCTTTGCTTTTCGGCGCGGTGATCTTACTTAAAAACGGATCGCTGGAGAACACGGAGGCTACATATGAAATGATCCGGCAAAGTATCGACCGGGAGTTTGATCTGCCGTAAAGAAAACGGGAAGGTGCCGCGGACGGATGCGGCACCTTCTTTTCTGTTGAAATTGTGCGATTTTTCGGGAACAGCGGGGCAGTTTTATCGTCTAAAAAGCAAACGAAAGGAGGCGGCTCATGAGAAAGAATGGATGGATTTGGCTGGTGCTTGCCATTGCGCTGATTCTTGGTACGGCCGGATGCACGGAGAATCCCGTCATAGCAGACGATGGGACACAAGCGGAAAGTGCGGATCCCGGCACCCATACGACCATACCGGCAGAGGGGCAGCTCCCTGAAAATTTCATGGAATTCTATCGCGAAGCGGAAGCCAAATACGCTATGTTTACAAGATACCGTTCCGATATCTATTTTAACGGCACGGAATATCTGGACGGCGTCCGGTACAGCGTCGTCAATATCCGTGCGATGATGTCGCTCCATGAGCTTCGCACTTACTGTGAACGGCATTTTGACGGGGCGCTTACCAATACGCTGATGGAAACGACGGTAGGGGACGGCTATCCGCTGTTTGCGGTGATCGACGGCTGGCTGTGCCGGGTGGATAATTATACGGCTCCCTTTGAGTATAACGTGGGACACAGTTACGAGGCCACGCTCGAAAGCGTTGAAAACGGCAACTATACGGTACGGGTGGAGGCGGCCATGACCGATGATGGCCGGGAGATCTCTGCCGCGGCATACTGCACCTATACGGTAACGGAGAACGGAGAGATCCGGTTCACGTCCTTTGAGCTGATGGTGGAAAAACTGGTGGAGGCACTGGAGAAGATGCCCGTTGAGACGGAACCTGTGGAGCCAGCCCCCTTCGATCCCGAATCCTTTGCTGCCTATATCCCGGCGGAATGGGCACAGCGGCTGTTCTGGCATCAGATAAGGGATACGGATCACTATCTGTTTTTCTTCGTACACCGGGGACCGAACAGCACCTTTGACAGATTCTCTGATGAGCCGCCCAAGATGTTTTCCATATACTACGTGGACAGCGAGAGCACGGACTTTATCGGACACCTTCAGGCCGATCTGCCGGAGGATCTTTCGTACGATACCGTATGCCCGGTCGTGGCGTACGACGGTGCCGGGGAAATGGAGTGTGAGTTTGTCGTACAGCTGACGGACGGCGATACGGTGTTCTACGTTTCCTTTGACAATTTCGGCTGTGCGGCAACGAACAGCTATCTGACCTTTACCTGCCGGGGCGTTCTCCCCGAGGAGAGGGTGAACGAGCTGAAGGGACTGTATCCCGATGCCTTCCGGAAAGCGGAAAAGTATTTCTGGCATTATACCTTGCGTGATTTCGAAAACGAAACTCCCGGAGAGGGCATCGTGTCCGAAGGCTATACGGTGGAATACGATATTCCCCATCCGTACGATGCGGGAAACACGTTTCCCGTTCACATCCATCTGCCCCGGATCAACGATGATTCCGTCTATGCGGAGAAATTCAATCTCGCTATAAGGCAGGACTATGAGCGGCGGTACGGCGATACTCTGAATGCTACCGTATACGGCACGAACAGCCGCCGTTCCGTCAGCGTGACTTGGAACGCAGTAACCACGGGGGACGTGATCACCGTGTATATCGTGGACAGACACGGAAAGCTGGGCAGCGGATCCGGTGGCTGCTCCTACGATATTTACTACTACGATACGGTGCAGAAGCGGTTTCTTGCCATGGATGAATTTCTTTCTTATTATGCCGGGGGAATGTTTGAGGATTACACGGGGGCGGATATCGTTCAGTTTATGAACGAGCACACCTTTGAAACCGACGGACGGGGTGCACCCTATACGCTGAGCATAAAAGACATTCAGGGCGTAATTCCTTCCGTATTCGGTGACGGAAAAATCGACGTGGTGTATCAGGGCCATTCGCTGGAAGGCCAATTTGCCACCCGGGTGCTCTTTTCGCCCTATCCCTCTTACGGCGCCGCGCATCCAAAAACGGGACTTCCCACAACGTATACCTACCGCCTTACCTACCACGACTATACGGACTGCGATGACTGGAAAACGCACGGCAGTCCCCAAGGCTACCGTCTGACTCTCTGTGAGCGCGCGGAGGGGCAGTACGACAGGGGATATTACGAGGAGGATTACCTGCTCACCGAGGATATTGCGGAGCGGCCGGAGAGTTATCCCGCGTCCGTGTACGGAGAGTATTACACCCCCGTCAGAGAGGATGAATACGGCAATTTGTGCGTCTTTATCGATCACGAAACAGACAAAGGGCACTTGGAAAAGAGCATTCCATTTTACAGACCGGACCGGTAAGCAAAAAGGGAGCCGCACTCTGCGAATGCGGCTCTCCTTTTCTATTGACAATCCTATAACGGTTGTATTATAATTAGAATATCACTTGTGAAAACGAGGCTCACTATGAAACCAAAAATTCTTGCGTTCGGAGAAGTTCTCTGGGATAAATACGAGACGGAAAGTTTTATTGGCGGCGGTGCTTTGAATTTTATCGCCCACTGTGCCCGGTGCGGTGCGGAGGGATATCTGTATACCGGCGTGGGTCGGGATGAATGGGGTTCCCGTGCGGCGGAGGAGCTGTCGCGCTTCGGAATCTGCCGCGATTTTGTAAAAACTACGGATAAGTCCACGGGACTGACGCTGGTCACCCTGCACGGGGACGGCATGCCCCGGTATAACGTGCTGTCGGACACTGCCTATGACAATATCCCCTTTTCCGATGAGGACGGGGCGGCAGTCCGCGGGGCAGGATTCCATATGCTTTATTTCGGTACGCTGATTCAGCGGAGTCCCGTATCCCGTGTCTCTCTTCGCCGGATGGTGGAAGCCTGCCCGTTTACGGAGATCCTCTGCGACGTGAATCTCCGCAAGGATTGCTATGACGAGGATTCCGCCCGCTTCTGCCTTGCGCACGCTACCATACTGAAGGTGGGGGATGAGGAGGAACCGACTCTCCGGCAGATGGGACTGTATACGGCGGCGGCAGAGGAGCCTTTGGCGATTGCAGAGGGCATCTGCGCCCGGTATCCGCAGGTGAAATACATTCTCTATACCATGGGCGGCAAGGGCTCGTTTGTGTACAGTGCTCTTGAAAAACGGGGATTTTTCCAGCCGGCAAAGTGTACTCCCGTTCTGTCTACGGTGGGGGCAGGGGACAGCTATGCGGCGGCGTGGGCGGTTTCCTATCTTTCCGGTCTGTCCGTGGAAAAAGCAGCCGAAAATGCTGCGGCACTCAGCGGATTTGTGGTATCGAACACGGCGGCCGTGCCGGAATATCAGAGGGAAGATCTGTTCCGGTACTGATTGGGCGTAAGGCCGGTGTGCGCTTTGAACACTTTGTAAAAATACGGCACGCTGCAGAAATGCAGGAATTCACTGATGCTTTGGGGAGAGATATCTTCATCCAGCAGCAGTTTGCACGCCTGCTCAATTTTCAGCCGCGTAATATACTGGAGGGGCGACGTGCCCGTCGCTTCCTTGAATCGCTTACGAAATTCGCTCTCACTGAGGGCGGATTTTTTTGCCAGTGCGGGAATATGGATGTCCTCGGCGAAATGCTGGCGGATGTAATGGAGGCATAGAGCATCCTCCCGGAAAAGCGGGAAAATACTGCCGATGAGCTCATATGCTTTCGCTTTCAAAAGTGCCGTTTTCCCCGTTTCATACAACTGAACGGCGGCGGCAAAACGGGAAAGAAGCTGTCCGTTGTCCGTGCAAAGACGAACGGGCGGACAATCCCAGGCGAGAACCGTTCCGCCCGGTGCGGTAATCCGGAAATTGATGAGAATGGGGTGAGAGGTTTTTCCCTGCGGTACGAGGAATTCCGTGGAATACCGGGCCCCCTGGGGCAGAAAGAGCACGTCTCCCGGGGCGGCTTTGAACCCGCCGCCGTGTGCAAAACGGTACGTGGCAGGGAAATCCGACACGTAGAGCAGACCGCTGAGCCGGCGGGGCGCTGCCAGATTTTTCGTGCTGGTTTCGTTTTTCCGGCTCTGACGCATGGCGTAAATGGTGTCTAAATTGAAATCTGCAGAAAACAGCTCGTTTAATTTTTCAATCACGTCCGTATCACCTCGTTTTTATTGTACCACAATGAATTGAAAAATGGAATAGAAAAAATTAATTTGTGGATTGTTTTTTTCGCTGTTTTCGGTAAAATGGTAGCATCGGGAAGTATATAAGAAATGAAAGGACGTACAGTATGACAGAACGCATTTTTGCGGGAAACGGAAAGCTTCTCCGGTTCGCCCTTGCCATAGGGGAGGATCACACCCTGCGTCTGCACACGGAAACGGCAAAAATCAGCCAGACACTGGTGTTCCACGATTTTATCGACGGATTCGGGAGACGGTATTTTTTGTTCCATGAGAAAACGGATATTTTCAAACGGGGAGATACGGTGTTCGTTCGTACGGCAACCGTCAGCGATCCGGACGGGGCACCCATCCCCGGCTTGTTCGTAACGTATCGCTTTACACCGGCTTCGGACAAGGCCGCCGTGTACGTTTCGGTCAGTCTGGACAGCGACGTCTGCCGCGTAGGATATACACTCCGGCTGATGGATATTTCCTGGGAGGGCTTTAAGGGAAAAGAATACGTCGGATACGAATACGACGCCATGGGAAACCCCTTTTCCCACACGTTTTCCTTCCCCACGGAGGAAAATCCCGACGCCCCGGATTACGAGACGCTTATGCGGATCCGTCCCCACGTTGCCTGGGAGCGGATGAAAACCCGGCCCATCGCCTTTCAGAAGGGCGTTTCCGTCCGTGGCGACGGCGGCTATTTCGCCGTGTGCGGCGGCAGTCCCATTCTCTATCAGGAAGCAGAATTCGTCCGCGTCCTGGGCGATTTCGCCCTGTATAAGGGAGATCTCCGCTTCCTGTCGGGAGAAAACAGCCCCGGTGCGTGGATCTTTTTCGATGAGGCAGAGGATTTCTTCGCCCTTGCCGACGAGTTGGAGGAAAAACTTCCGCCCATTCCCCTGCGTGTGACGGCACCGTTTACGGAGGAGACGGTCACCGTTTCGGCGGGTGCTCTTTCTTTCAATCTGCAAAAGACGGACGGCGGCGTATGGGTTGCCCCCGTATTCGCTGGAGAGCCTTCCGAAACGCAGACTGTGCCTTTGTTCTCTCTTACGCTGTGGGATACGCTGTACGAGAAGAATGTGTGCTTCGACGGCGGTGACGGCTGGGAGCGGGTGCATATTCTCAGGCGGGAAAACTACCTACGGGTTACCTTCTGCGATCCGGACAACGGCACCGTGCGCGGCATTACTGTGGTGGCGGAAGCCTTTTTGGAACCGGAAGAGAGCCGCGTCCGCTGGAAAATGCGCGTAGTAAATCAGAGTGAACGCTGGTCCGTTGCCCGCGTCACCTATCCGCAGTGTCTTGCTAAGGGATTTGATACGGCTTTTGCCGCTGTGGGTAGCGGCATTCTCTCCCACCGTTTCAACAAACGCAGTGCCTGTATATGGGGAAAGTACCCCACCGGCGTGCAGGTGAATATGCCCTATTTTGCCCTGTATAATCCGGGGAAGGAGACGGAGGGTGTGAACGGCCTGTATGCGGGCATTCACGATGGGGAAGGCAATCCCCGTTTCCTCACCGCGGTGGGTGCCCCGCTTTCTGACTGCACGCTTCTTTTCGCGGAGTGTATTGCCGATTATCAGCGGAAGCCGGGCAACGGTTACACGCTTCCCGGGGAGATGGTGTGGCAGCGCTTCCGGGGCGACTGGTTTGACGCGGCGAATATTTACCGGGCGTTCGTGATGCGGGAGGCACAGTGGCTTGCCCCTCTCAGAGGCCGGACGGATACGCCCCAGTGGATGCGCCATATGCCCGTATGGATCATGCACTTTATGCCTAACGAGAATCCGGATGCCAATCCGTTCCCCATTACGCTCAGAGAAAAATATGCGGACAACGCACCCGAGGACTGGTATAAAACGGCGGTACGCTTCCGTGAGGAGATCGGCGTACCCGTATGCTATCATCTGTATAACTGGCACTGGGTGCCCTTCAATAACGATAATCCCAACTATTTCCCCGTGCATCAGGATCTGAAAGAGGGAATGAAGGCACTGAAAGAAGCGGACATCCGTGTGATCCCCTATATGGCGGGCTATTCCTGGGATATGTGCGACAGCCGGGCGGACGACGGACGCTTCGGACGGGAAGCCGCACCGGCTACCGCCAAGAACATCGAGGGAGAGAGTATCTTTACCTCCTACGCCAGCACGGAGCCGGACGGAAAGCCGGTTCGCTTTGCCAGAATGTGCCCCTCTACCACCGTGTGGAAGAACGAAGTACAGCGCATCGTGAAAAAGCTGCACAAGGATTACGGCATGGACGGCATTTATCTGGACGTGGTGTCTACCGCCTACGAGGAGTGCTTTGACGAAAATCACCTGCATACGCCCGGATTCGGTTCCTTCTGGTGGAAGGCGTACGCACAGCTGATCGATACGCTGCGTGCTTCCGTTTCAGACGATTTTGCCGTGGTGAGTGAATCCACCTCGGAGGTATATTCCGGTATGCTGGACGGGTATCTGTCCTGGACCTGGGTGCAGGTGGACGGCGTGCCGGCGCACAGCCGGATCTATGGCGGAAGAACTGCCATCTTCGGCAGGGTTATTACCCAGAACAAGCGGGACGATGCGGATTACTTCCGCTTCCAGATCGCCCAGTCTCTCACCTTCGGTCAGCAGCTTGGGTGGATCCATCCCGAAATCGTGGACGATCCGGTGCAGTTTCCGTTCCTCAAAAAGATGGCCAATCTCCGGTACAGACGGAGAGAGTTCTTTGCCGGGGCAGAGATGCTCCGCCCGCCGATGATTACCGGCGACGTGCCTCTTCTGGATTGTGAATCCTTCCTGCGTGCACAGATGTGGAATCACGAAAAACTGGTGGTCGCCGGTACGTGGGAGGACGAAAACGGGCTCCGCAGTCTGTTCCTCATAAACGCCAGCGATAAGCCGGCGGAGATTACGCTCACCGTACCCGAGGCGGAATACGGTTTGCCGGCATGTCTTACGGAATTTACGGAAAACGGCGGCGCGGAGATCCTTTCCGGCGAAAGCATGGGCGGTATGCGGAAGATTATCTGCCGTATGGAGCCGGAAGGATACGGCGTGCTGGACTGGAACGTGAAATAAGACAAAAAGTGCTGATGCATTTCTGCATCAGCACTTTTTATGCTTATTCGTCCTGTGCGTCGCCGTATTCCAGAAGCTTCAGCCCTTCGTTTTTGTCCAGTGTGTGATTCACGTGCCACTGGGTCTGGAAGAGCAGATAGTTTCCGCCCCGGAAATCCTGTACCCACTTTACCTCGTACAGATTCAGCTTCGATACGTCCACGTCTTCGGGTACGCGCTTAATCAGCGTGTACGGCTGTGGATACTGGCGGTAATCCACCCCGTATTCGCTCTTCATCCGGGATTCAAGCACGTCCAGCTGCAGCGTGCCCACCACGCCTACGTATACCCGTTCCATACCGGAATTGGGCTCGCAGAAAATACGGATGGCACCCTCCTGGGCGATCTGATTCATTCCCTTGGCGAACTGCTTGCGCTTCATGCTGTCGATCTGTTCTACCTCTACGAAAATCTCCGGGGCGAAATTGGGAATGCCCTCAAACTGGACTTTCATGGAAGGGTCGCATACCGTGTCTCCGATGGAGAAAATGCCCGGATCGAATACGCCGATGATATCGCCGGCGTACGCCTCGTCGATGACGGAGCGTTCCTGCGCCATCATCTGCTGGGGCTGGGACAGCTTCAGCTTCTTTTCACCCTGTACGTGGTAGTATTCCTCGCCCCGCTCAAACTTGCCGGAGCAAATCCGCATAAAGGCGATCCTGTCTCGGTGCGCCTTATTCATGTTGGCTTGAATTTTGAACACGAAGGCAGAAAAACGGGGATCAAAGGGCTCCACCGTGTCGCCGCTGGTTTTTCGGGGCAGAGGGGCGGTGGTCATCCGGAGAAAAGATTCCAGAAACGTTTCAATACCGAAGTTGTTGAGGGCAGAGCCGAAGAATACCGGACTCAGCTTTCCGCTTTGCACGGCAGTGAGATCGAAATCCACGCCGGCGCCGTCCAGAAGTTCCACCTGCTCCACCAGTTCCTGACGGGGCTCTTCCCCGATCAGCTCATCCAGCTTGGCCGTATCCGTGATGGCACAGTCGATGGAGGAAAGCCGCTCCCGTCCCCGGTGGGAATCGGCATAGGAAATGATGGTTTTATGCTCTCTGTGGTATACGCCCTTGAAGCGGAGACCGCAGCCGATGGGCCAGGTGATGGGGTAGGTGTCGATACCGAATTCCGTCTCCAGCTCCTCCAGAAGATCAAAGGGATCTCTGGCTTCCCGGTCCATCTTATTGATAAAGGTAAAGATGGGAATATGCCGCATGGCACATACCTTGAACAGCTTTCTCGTCTGGGGCTCAATACCTTTTGCCGCGTCGATCACCATTACGGCACTGTCTGCCGCCATCAGCGTCCGGTAGGTATCCTCGGAGAAGTCCTGGTGGCCGGGGGTATCCAGAATATTGATGCAGTAGCCGTGGTATTCAAACTGCATGACGGAGGAGGTGATGGAGATACCGCGCTTTTTCTCGATTTCCATCCAGTCGGATACGGCGTGCTTGTCGGCAGCTTTTCCTTTTACGGCACCGGCCGACTGGATGGCGCCGCCGTAGAGCAGGAATTTTTCCGTCAGAGTGGTTTTACCGGCGTCGGGGTGAGAGATGATGGCAAAGGTCCGCCGGCGGTTGATTTCTTGTTCGAATGTCATGATTTCTTCCTAACACAAAAATTTTACAGACAGTATTGTACCATATCTTTGCCCGATTTACAAGCAGATACTTGAAATTCCCCGAAAAATGCGGTATACTGAAACACGTATTGATGGAAAAAACGGAGTGAAGATATGCTTCTGACCAGGGAAAAGACGTTTTACCGCACGTTTTTCCGGCTGTTCTTTATGATCGTTTTGCAGAACGTGATTATGTTCAGCGTGAATCTTGCGGATAATATTATGATCGGTGCATACAGCGAAACGGCACTTGCCGGCGTTGCCGCCGTAAATCAGGTGCAGTTTTTGTTTCAGCAGGTGGTCACAGCCACGGGCGACGCTTTAGTGGTTCTTTGCAGCCAATACTGGGGGCAGAACCGTACCGGACCCATAAAGCAGGCCGGCAAGGCGGCCTTTTTGATCGGTGCCGGTGTGGGCTTGTTTTTGTTTGTGATTACGGGATTCTTTCCCCGGCAGATCGTGGGCCTGTTTACCGATTCGGAAGCGATTCTCGAGGCGGGCGTGGAATACCTCCGTGTGGTACGGTATACGTATGTTCTGTTCGGCATCACCGGGATGCTTTTGTCCCTGCTCCGTTCGGTGGAAATCGTGCGGGTGGCGTTCGGCGTGTCCGTCGTGACGCTTGTCGTTAACTGCTCCATCAACTACGTGCTGATCGGAGGGCATTTCGGTGCACCGGCACTGGGCGTCACCGGTGCCGCTGTCGGAACGCTCACGGCCCGGGCTTTGGAGCTGATGATTGTTCTGCTGTATTACGTTTTCTTTGAGAAACGGCTTAAAGTACGCCGGGCGGATCTCTTCCGCACGGACTGGTCCATGATGAAGAGCTTTTTCGGGCATTGCCGGTTCTTTCTTCTCGTGGCGGTCATGTTCGGCGTATCCACCGTTCTGCAGACGGTGATTCTGGGGCATCTGGACGACAGCGCCATTGCGGCAAACTCCATTGCCTCCACTTTGTATCAGCTTCTGAAGGTGGCGTCGGTAGGATCGGCGTCCGCCACCGCCATTATCATCGGCAAGACCATCGGACAGGGGGATATGTCGAAACTGAAAGAATATGTCCGCACCGTACAGGTGATCTTTCTTATCATCGGCGCGCTCACCAGTGTGACGCTGTTCCTTCTGCGCGTGCCGATTCTGTCCTTTTATAATCTTACGCCGGAGACAAAGGAAATGGCCAATCAGTTTATTCTGGTTCTCTGCGTTACCTGCATCGGAACGGCGTACGAAATGCCGGTGATTACCGGTATCATCCGGGGCGGCGGCGATTCCCGGTTCGTATTTATCAATGATCTTATCAGCATCTGGGGCATCGTGATCCCGGTGTCGCTGCTCGGTGCGTTTGTGTTCCGCTGGCATCCGGCGCTGATCCTCTTCTGTCTGAACAGCGATCAGATCTTCAAAAGCGGTGCCGCCGCCATAAAGGCCAACCGCTATACCTGGATCAAAAAACTGACGAAGGAGTAACTGCCTATGAATCTCACTCTTTGCTATACGTTTTTTGCCGTCGGTCTTCTTCTGCTGTTTGCCGGCATGGCACTGCGGGAGAAGATTCCGCCCCGTGCCGCTGCGGCTCTCGTGCTGATCGGCATGGTGATCGCCATGATCTTTATGAATATGGCGCTGTTTATGAATATGGGACGGATGATGTGAGAGGCGGGGAAACGCGTGGGGGAAACTTTTTGAAAAAAGGTTCCCCCAC
>JAZQDY010000037.1:0-19390 GCA_045547015.1 Eubacteriales bacterium
CGGTTCGATCCCGGTTATCTCCACCAAGACGAAACACCGATGCTTTGCATCGGTGTTTCGTTTTTCAGATTCGTTTGAATCGGTCTGCGGACGTGCATCGTGTTGTGATACGTACCGACGCGGAAGCATTCCTGCCCGGCAGTATACCGTTTTCCCGTGCACAACCGTGATTGTCTGCAGATAAATCACGGTTTTTATGGATTACTCATTGAAAAGCCGAAAGTTTTATGATATACTCATTATAATGAGATATATCGAGCCAACGGAGCTTTGAACAAAACCGGGAGGTAAGAATGAAAAAATTTTTATCTGCAATCATTGTATTTTCTCTTATGCTTGCGCTGATGCCTGCAAACGTATCGGCGGCAACAGACGCCATAGTGTATACGGAAGTTGAAGGGGCACAGCAATCTCTCAAACCGGGGGACAGCTTTACGTATTCCGTGTACATATCCGGTACGTATGACGGGTTTTCTGTGGACATCGACACCGTCCAGACCGGCCTTACCGTTACTTCCGTAACACCGGAACCGGAGATCAATGCGGATAATCTCAATAACATCTGGAGAATCTCCGTTTTGGGCGGACTCTGCAGGCAGAATTCTCCCAAAACAAAAATCGCAACTATTACCGCAAAGGTCACCGGCAGCACCGCGACGGGCACTGCAGAACTGGGTTTTTCCAATATCGCTGTGTCCAATGAACTGGGTGACCGGGCATCGTTTGCAGCCAATCTTGCTTCTGTCTCCTTTGCGGCGAATCACCCCGGAACATTTGCACTCACCGGCGTGATCCCCCCCGCCAAACAGGCAGTACCTGTCGGAAAGGACAGTATTCTTGCGCCCGCCAATATTACCGTTACCTCTCTCTCGTGGTTCCCGGCAGTCGTCGGCACGTTTGCCGCCGATACCGTATATACCGCTATCCTCAACGTTAAATCCGCCGACGGCAGTGCGTTTGCAAACGGCGTAACCTTCACCGTTGACGGCCTGATCTGGACTGCCGAAATCCAAAGTGATGGCAGCTGCAATCTCGTAAAGACTTTCCCGAAAACTGCCTCCTCGTCTGCCTGCGTCGCCCCCTCCGGCATAACTGCAGTCTACGGGCAGATGCTCTCCGACGTTATCCTGCATAATCCAGCAGGCAACCCCGCCGGCACCTGGAGCTGGCTCTTCCCTGCCACGTCCGTGGGCGATGTGGGAATCAAAAGCTTCAAGGCAAAATTCATCCCTGCCAACCCGAGCGACGGCGCAGTGGCTGATAACGTCGACATATCTGTCAGCGTAATGCCCAAGCCGATTTCCGTTTCGATTCTTCCCATTGCCGATCAGACGTACACCGGCACGCAGATCCGCCCCGCTGTTTCCGTTATGGGAGACGGCAGGATCCTCCTTTCCGGCATCGATTATACAGTCGGATACGGTACCAACGCAAGCGTCGGCACAAATGCCGGTTCTGTAACCGTATTCGCAAAGGCAGGCAGCAACTACTCCTTCAGCAGCGTTACCCAATACTTCCATATTCTGGCGCAGCCCGGGCAGAATCCCGGGGGCGGAACGCCAGGCACGGACATTCCCGGCGGCACCACGCCCGCCGCACCTGCCTTCACCGACGTAGCCCCGGATACATACTACGCGCAGGCAGTGGAATGGGCCGTAAAGAACGGGATTACTACCGGTATTTCCGATACTGTTTTCGGACCGGGAATGACTTGCACCCGTGCCCAGGCGGTGACCTTCCTGTGGCGTGCAGCCGGTTCTCCGATTCCCGTGCGCACCACGAATTCGTTCAAGGACGTCGCACCCGGCACCTACTACTATAACGCAGTTCTTTGGGCTGTGGAAAACGGCATCACCACCGGTATGTCCGCGGACACCTTTGCGCCGGATGCACACTGCACCCGCGCGCAGATCGTCACCTTCCTGTACCGCGCGCAGAAATCTCCTTCTGCCGCCGGCACTGTCGCATTCACCGACGTTGTGCCCGGTGCTTACTATGAAAATGCGGTTATGTGGGCGGTGCAGAACGGTATTACCACCGGTATGTCTGCCAACACCTTCGCTCCCAATGCAGACTGCACCCGTGCCCAGATCGTCACCTTCCTGTACCGTACGCTTGGGGATGAAAAATAAGCGTCTTCCCATTAAACGAAATATCTCTGCAGTGCAGCTTTCAGAAACCACCGATGCCCGGCATCGGTGGTTTTGCTTTGCCTAAAAGCTCAATCCAGTGACTGCAGATATACCTGCAGAAGAGACAGCGCCGTTTCCCTGTCTCTTGGCGTGCAGGCATTCAGCCGCTGCCACAATTCTGCCTGTCTGGCAGCGATAGAAGGCTTGTCCTCCGTCAGAATTTCGTCCGGTGTAATATGGAGAACGCTGCATATCCGCAGAATCGTTTCGATCCGCATATTTACACTGCCGCGTTCTATGTCCGCATAAGTGCGGTCGGCAAGTCCGGCGGCTTCCGCAACCTCGGCTTGCGTAAGGCCCATCCGTTTGCGGATAGAATACAGCTTTTCTCCTATGGTACGAAAATCAAAAATCAGCATTATAATTCCTCCGTTTTTCTTTATATAGGTATTATAGTACCGATTTCCCTTGACAAGCAGGAATCACAGGTGTATAATTATAGGAGGAATAGTTCCTGTTTTCCTGCTTATACAATATTATTATTACAAATTACGGAGGATCTTATGAAAAAGAAGCTATTTCTGCTGACAGCCATGGCGCTTTTATGCTGTGCCATGTTCGCCGTGAGTGTCAGCGCAGCAACAGAAGGGTATTATACCTACACGGTTAATGAGCTGGGCATGGCAACCATCACCGAGGTAGATACAGCCATCTCCGGCAACGTGACGATTCCGTCCACTCTGGGCGGCGCGCCGGTCGTCTCGATCGGCAAAAATTTCTTTGGCGGTGCTTTTCAGAACTGCACCGCCCTCACCGGCGTCACCATCCCGGACACCGTTACGTATATTGCAGAAAATGCCTTCCGCGGCTGTACCAGTTTGGCAAAGGTCACCATCCCGAACGGCGTAACCAAAATTGAACCGTATGCCTTCGCCGACTGCTCCGCACTCACGGCAGTCACCGTACCGGGCAGCGTAACTTCCATCGCAGAGTATGCCTTCTCCGGCTGCGAATCTCTGGCCAGTCTCACCCTTTCCGACGGCATCGTTTCTATCGCCAACGATGCTTTCCGGTGGTGCCCCAATCTTGTCAGCGTTACTATTCCGGACAGCGTAACCGTGCTCGGCGGCGGCGCATTCCGTGACAACGCCGGACTTGCCAGCGTCGTTCTCTCAAAGGGCATTACTGCTATTCCGGGCAGCCTGTTCCGCGACTGTCCCAACCTTTCCAGCGTCACTATCCCGGACAGCGTGACCACCATCGGCACAGACGCTTTCCTCGGCTGTATCAGTCTGAGAAACATCAGCATCCCCAATGGGGTTGTTACCATCAATGCGTACGCCTTCAACGGATGTACCGGTATCAGGACCATCTCTCTCCCCGGCAGCGTTGTTACCGTGGGCGAAGGGGCATTCTCTTTCTGTACCGGCCTTACGGGAATTACCATTCCCAACGGGGTTGCTTCCATCGGGGCACGTGCCTTTGAGGGCTGTACCTCCCTTACCTCCATCAGCATCCCCAGCACGGTTTCTGCCCTCAAAAGCCACACCTTCTCCGGCTGTACCTCCCTTACCAGTGTTTCCATGTCAGTTACCTCCATCGGTGCGTACGCCTTTGAAAACTGTATCGGTCTAAAAACCTTCACCGTTCCCGAAAGCGTTGTTTTCATTGATGAATACGCTTTCGTAAATTGCACCGGTCTTACCGAAATCAACCTTCCCAGCGGCATTACCAGTATCGAAAATTGTATGCTCAAAGGATGCAATGCCCTCAGCAGTATCGTTATTCCGGACGGCGTAACCACAATCGGAGGTGATGCTTTCTCTGGCTGCTCCGGTCTCCGGAACGTTACCCTCCCAAAGAACCTGACTACGATCGGCGACTTTGCTTTCGCCGGATGTTCCGGCCTTACAAACGTCGTTGTTCCGGAAGGTACCGTCTCTGTCGGCACCGGTGCATTTAATGGGTGCACCGGTCTCACCGGCATTACACTGCCCAACACTGTAACTACTCTCTATGGATATGTTTTTGTGAACTGTACCGCACTCTCGGCAATCGTTCTTCCCAGCGGCATTACTTTCATTGACATCCACACCTTCGAGGGATGCACCGGCCTTAAAGACGTTACCATCCCGGACGGCGTCACTACAATCGGCGACCATGCCTTCAGCGGATGCACCGGTCTTGTAACTGTTACTTTGCCGGACAGCGTCACCACGCTCAAAGGGTATTCTTTTGTCAAATGCACCGCCCTGCAGACCATCAATCTCCCGAAAAATCTTGCTACAATTGGGCGGTACGCTTTTTCCGAATGTCCAAAACTTGACAACGTGGTCATCCCGGACGGCACTACTTCCATCGGAGAGTGTGCTTTCTGGAACTGCTGGAGTCTCGACAGCATCACCATTCCCGCCAGCGTGAACTTCATCGACGGCCGCAACGTTTTCTATAGGCACGGCGGAAACTTCACCATCTACGGTTATGCCGATACGTACGCCCAATCGTATGCAGCCACCCACGGCTTTAATTTCGTTGAAATTACGGACGCTGAACCGGTGGATGCACAGATGCCCACCGTTTCCGTCAGCGCAGACACAGACGCCGTACCGCCGGTGCTGACTGCCGCTGCCTCCGTTACGGATGGAGGTACGCTCTCCTACCAGTGGTATGAGGCTGACAGTGCAGAGGGAACGTTCACCCTTATTGACGGCGCGGTTTCCGGCACGCTTACGGCACACACCGAGCCGATCACCCGATACTACTATGTGGCGGTAACCAACACGAATCCCGATGCCACCGGCAATACCACAGCCACCGCTAACAGCGAGATTCTGGCAGTCACCCCGAAGGCAGTTACACCGCCGGATGAGCCCACACTGCCGGATGAGCCCACGCCCACAGATGCCGACGTAATCATTTCCACTGAGGGTGCGAAAATTGCCGTGCAGGGTGCCGCTTATACGTATACCGTTTCCCTCTCCGGCACCTACGACGGCTACTGCTTTTACGTAATCGCTCCCGCAGGCATAACTATCACAAACGTGACTTCCGACATAAGCGGCACGAATGTTGACCTCGTGGGCGACAAATGGATGGTATCCGTTCTGGGCGGTCTGAACAAAAACGACGCCGCAAAAGAAACGATCGTCACCGTTACCGCCGAGGTAGCCGCAGATGCGGCACTGGGACAGAGAGAACTTTCTCTTTCCGGCGTCAAGATAACCAGCGACAGCGGCGACCCGATCACTTCCATCGGCTATGCATACGCAAGCGTGCAGATCACCGATCAGATCCCCGGCGATATCAACGGCGACCGGGAATTTGACTACTACGACGTATCCAAGCTCTACGCCTACTTCCGGGGCAAGGCCACCGTCGATACATGGATCATCGTTGACATCAACGGTGACGGCGAATTCGATTACTACGACGTATCCAAACTCTACGCTATTTTCCGCGGCAAGGCATCCTTTAACTGATACGTCCCTCCCCGACCGGTGTTTTTCCACCGGTCGGGTTTTCTTTTCCCCTCTCATAAAATCCAAATTTTTCTTCAAAATCCGTTGCAATCAGCGGGGGGATATGCTATAATGAACCCGGTGAAAACCGACAGCAGGGAGGCAGTATGAATCAACCGAATAAACTGTATAAAAAAACGATTTTATGGAACGGCGATTCCATCTGCGCCGGGTTTGCCGCCACGGGAAACTGGGCAAGCCGCATCGCCGAAAAGAATGAGATGATCTCAAAAAACTACGCGGTGCACGGCGGCACAATCGCCGATCATCTGCCCCTTACCAAAAGCGGTACCGTCCGTCATTCCGTCTGCCGGACGCTTTATCGGATGTACGCCGAATTCCCCGATGCGGACTATATCGTCATCGAAGGCGGCACCAATGATGCTGATCTTCTGGGCAACGCCCTCTCCGGTGATACGCCAACCCTGCTGGGCGATTTCTCCCCGGCGGATTTCAGCGGAAACTACGACGACAGCACCTTCTGCGGTGCTTTGGAAAGCATATTTTTCCGTGCGTCAAAATACTGGATGGGCAAAAAGATCGCCTACGTTGCGGCACAGAAAATGGGGCGGGGAGACGACTGCTATTTCAATCGCCGCTTCTATTTTGACAAGGCCGTAGAGATCTGTCAAAAATGGGGGATCCCCTATTTGGATCTGTGGAACGGATGCCCTCTGAATCCCATGCTGCCCTGGATGTACGACAGCACAAAAACGCAGGCGGAGAACATCGCAGAAAACACGGGCTTCTACTGCGACAGCCAACATCTGACCGCACGGGGATACGACATGACGGCAGACGTGATCGACTCCTTTCTGAAAACACTGTAAACCGCTCACCAGCAGTTTATAGGAAAAATATTTCAAAAATAATCATCTCAACAGATGAAAGTGAGGTTTCCATGAGCAAAAAAATTTGGACCACGGAAGGCTTTGATGCGTTCCGCCGTGGTACGTTCGGCAATGCCGGACACAATCTGTACGTTTCGAAAAAGGGCGTACTGCAGCGTATCTTCCAGTACGATCTGGACCGCAATGGCTACGTAGATCTGGTATTCGCCAACTGTCAGAACCACAGCGAATCCCCGGAAAGCTACGTTTACAATCCGGACGGCACCTCCGACGCGCTGCTCAATCAGGGCTCCATCAGCGGCATGGTGCTGGATATTGACGGCGACGGCTATCAGGATATCGTCATTGCCGGTCACTACGACATGGTATCCCCCTACGCTTCCACCGACATCTACTACGGCTCTCCCGAGGGCTATTCCGAAAAATATCACGTGCGTATTCCCACACCCTGGGCATTTGACTGCTGTGCCGGCGATTTCAAGGGAAAGGGCAAAAAGACGCTGGCGTTCGCACTGGGACAGTACGGCACGGTCCGTCTGTTTGAACAGACCGAGCTTGGGTTGGAATGGAACGGATTCACCGATCTCCCCATCGATGCAAAGCTGATTACCGCCGCCGATCTGGACGGGGACGGATACGACGATCTGATCGTCCGCCAGTCGGAAAAGGTCACCGCCACCACCGTTTACTGGGGCGGCGAGGACGGCATCAACCCGGAAAGAAAAACCGTTCTTCCCGAGCTTTCCTCCAAAGAAATCCTTATGGAAGAAGAAGCACAGCAGTTCAAGAGCGAAATGGAGCAGGCCTTCGGCGCTCCCCGTCAGCTTCAGTCGGTTCGCTGGAATGGCAGAAACTGCTTCACTCTCTCCACCGGTAAAAAGGTGATCTTCTTCTCCGGAAACGGGGACCGGCAGATCGAGCGTGTACTGGAGGTGGAGGTGCCGCTGGCACTGGCCGTTGCCGTAAGCGATATTGACGGGGACGGATACGACGATATCGCCGTTGCCGCCACTGCAGCAAACGAAAAGGATCCCCAGGCACAGAGCAGCTTTATCATTTGGAACGGTAAGGACGGTCTGGACAGCCGTCCCCGCACGGTGATCACCACCAAGGCCGCCTGCGACGTGGACGTTCTGGCCGGACACGTGCTCTTCTGCCAGTGTGAGGCAAACCGCTCCTACACCAACGACTGTCTGCTCTTCACCTATCCCGATTTTGAGAATCCGAAGAAGTACGTGGGAGAGGATGCCCGCCGCTGCGCGCTCATCAAGAATCCCGACGGTGCGCTTCGCATATTCCTCAACAACCACTATTCCCGTTCCTCCATCGGTTACGACGACTGCTTCGTATACTGGGGCGACAAGGACGGATACTCCCCCGAGAGAATGCTCCGGGTGCCCGGTCACTGTGCCGTAGACGCCATGATCGCCGACTTTGACGACGACGGCTGGGCAGAGCTGATGATCGGCAACAACTCCGAAAACTCTACCAACCTGGACGTGGGTCATCACGTACATCACTTCGGCCCGAACGGATTTGAACCGGAGAAGACCTACACCATCCCCACAAATCTTGGCTGGGGCTCTGTCTGCGCAGACTTCAACCGGGACGGCTATCTGGAGATCGTCACCGTTGCGGAAAAATGGGGACATCTCCGTATGTACAGCGCCAAGGATAATTTCCAGACCTGGGAAACCATCGAGCTGCCGGAAGGCTCCTCCGTGCGCTGGCCTGCAGCGGTGGATCTGAACAACGACGGGTGGCTGGACATCATCGCCGGCGGCGGCAAGGCAAAAACCATGATTCTCTGGGGCGGTCCCGACGGATTCTCCAAGGAGCGTTCCCAGACCCTCTCCACCCTTATGCCTATCCGCGTCACGGCAGCTGACCTTACGAAGAACGGCTACGCCGATCTGATCGTGGGATGCCACACGGAAACGCCGGTGAAGGGCGACATATCCCACCGTCAGCCCCACCACAGCTTTATGCACATCTACTGGAACGGTCCCGAGGGCATCAGCGAAACCCGTAAGAGCATGATCCGGGGCGACGCGGCCGACTCCTTTGCCATCGCTGACTTCAACGGCGACGGCTGGCTGGATATCTTCTCCGGCAGTTACCACGGCGGTAAAGACCGCGACGTAAACTCTTTCCTCTTCTGGAACAGAGAAGGCAAGTTCCGTGAGCTGGACCGTGAGCATCTGTTTACCCACTCCGCCTCCGGCTGTATGGCTGCCGACTTCAACGAGGACGGCTACGTGGATCTGGCAGTTGCCAACCACAAGGTCTTCGGCGACCATCACGGCTACTCTACCGTCTGGTGGAACGGCGAGGACGGATTTAATCCGAAGAACTGCACCAACCTGCCCTCGGAAGGCCCCCACGGCATGATCTCCGCCGAAATCGGCGATATCATGAACCGTTCCTTCAGCGAGTACTATTATTCCGAGGAGTACACCGCCGAGGCAGACGCCGCATCGATCAGTGCATCCGTTACCGCAGATATTCCCGAAAAGACGGCTGTAAACGTCACCCTCCGGGTAAACGGCGGTGCATGGATGGACGCAAAGGACATCACCGTGAAGAAGGGCGACACCCTCCAGTACCGTCTGGAACTGTACGCATTCAACGGTCTGCGTACGCCCCGCGTAGAAAAAGTCACTGTTGAACTGAACTGATAAAGAAACGGAGGTGCCGCGCATATCCCTCGCGGCACCTCCGCCTGTATTCGCAAAAAACCGAAAAACAGAATCCATTTCATTGATTTGTGGATTGTTTTTCCCGCTCCGATTTGTTATAGTATCCTTGAAAAACAAGATCGGAAAGGATAAAAACGATGATCTGCACACTCAAAAACGAGATTCTCTCCTATTCCCTCAACGAGAAGGCACAGGTTGTCTCTGTCTACAGTTTTTTTACAGGCAGAGAATACTGCACCGCCCCGGGTGAACTGTTCCGTCTGATCTACAAAATCGACGATTTTGAGGAACGCCCCGTCACCCCCGAAGAGCAGATGCCGCCGGAAATTTCCGTCTCCGAAAACGTAATGCACGTGGTATATCCCACGCTTACTACCATGGACGGCGTACAGAACATCCGCCTGGAATTCACACTGACGCTGGAAAAAGAAACACTGCGGATCGTATCCTTCGTGCAGAACGATTCCGATCTGGAAGTGATGGAGATACAGACCACCGCCTTTTCCGGCATCGGAGACACGGCAGAAACAAGCGGCGACGCACTGCTCACCCCCGTATCCATCGGGGAAAGGCTGCCCGATCCGTACCATTACGATTTCTTCAAAAAATCCTATCTGTTCAAGAAAAAATATGAACAGCCGGATCAGATCCGTTCCGTTCTGGATATTCCCTACCCCGGCTATTCCTGCATGCAGTGGTTTGCGCTGTACAACGAAAAAGAATGTCTGTATATAGGCAACGAAGACACAAAGCATCGGATGATCTGTATGCATACCGAACGGCGTCTTTCCGACAATACGCTCCGTCTGGGCATCTGTCAGTATCCCACGCTGAAACGGGGAGAAAGTTATGAGACGCCTGCCATCGCCTATGCTATGCTGAAAGGGGATTGGCACGCCGGCTCCCGCTACTACCGCCGTTTTATGGACGAAGTATACGGCTGGAACGTGCCGAAACGCCCTCTGTGGGCGGAGGAGTTTGAAGGCTGGCTCCGGTGCATCTTCCGCACCCAGACGGGCGAGTTCAACTTCCGTTTCACCGATATTCCCCGGATGTACGACGAACTTGCGGACGTAGGGCTGAACACGCTTTTCGTTCTCGGCTGGCCCATCGGCGGCTTCGGCAGACGGCGGGGCGACTACTATCTGGATCCCCGCTATGTGGACGATTTCAAAAAAGGCGTCGACTACGTACACGCCAAAGGCGGCAAGATCTTTATGTACATCAGTTATTTCGCCGTAGACGATCACAGCCGCTTCTATCAGGAAGAGGGCGGCGAGAAGGCGCTGGTAAAAGACGTGTGGGGACGCTCCATCAAATTCGCCGAAACCTACGCCAGTGCCGGCACGTACCGGAAACTGATGAACAATCCACGAGAGCAGTACTGCACCTGTTCCGGCTCCGATTTGTGGCATGAGAAAATGAAAAAAAGTGCCGAATACTGCCTGTCCGTGGGCGCGGACGGCGTACTGTTTGATCTGGGCGGATTCCGACCGTTTCTCTGCTGTGCCGAGGGACACGATCACAAAAAGCCCAACGAATCCCGTGTTTCCAAAGCGGCACGGTACAAGGATCTGCACGATTTCATCCACGAAAAAGGCGGCATCATTCTGATGGAGCATGTGGTGGATATCTATTCTCAGCACATGGATTTCTGCCAGGGAAGCAACTTCGGCCCGCGCCACGAAACGTGGCTGCCGGAAATGTACCGCTACACCTTCCCGGAAGTAAAAATGACCGACCGCAACTTTTCTTTGGACGAAACCGATTATCTGGATCACTGCAACTACAGTTTCATGATGAATCTGGCATACGATCTCTCCATTTTCCGCTGTGCGGGACTCCCCTCGGAGATCCCGAACTATACCGGCTATATGGCAAAGCTGATCGCTTTGAAAAAGCAGCACGCAAAATTTTTCCACTTCGGAAAATTCAGCGATCAGGACGGCTTTACCACGGACGGCTCGGCCTTCAATCAGCGTTCCTACATTGCAGAGGACGGCTCTTTGGGCATCGCCGTGTGGAACTGGTCGGACGGTACCGCCACCCAAACATACACCAACACAACCACCGGCAAAAAAGCCACGGTTACTTTGGAAAAAGACACCGTTTCGTTTATTGAACTCTAACGTAATGAAAAAGGAGATTTCCCCATGAAGATTCTCTCTATCGGCAACAGCTTCTCCGTAGACGCACAAAGATATCTCCACGCGCTGGCAAAAGCGGGCGGCACGGAGATCACCACCGCCAATCTGTATATCGGCGGGTGCCCGCTGTCTCTCCACTACCGCAACATGCTGGGCGATTTCAAGGCGTACACGCTGTACTTCAACGGAGAGGCAACCCCGTTCTCCCTCTCCATCAAAGAGGCACTTCTTTCTACGGGATGGGATGTTGTAACGCTCCAGCAGGCAAGCCACGAGAGCTTCCGCCCGGATTCCTTCGTGCCGTACATCACGGAGCTTGCGGATTTCGTCCGCAAATGCTGTCCCAAAGCAAAGGTGATTATTCATCAGACCTGGGCCTACGAGGATGGCAGTGAACGCCTTGCCAAGATGGGATTTGAAACCGGCGCCGCCATGTTCGGGCAGATCGAAAAAGCGTACGATACGGCGGCGGAATCGATCCGCGCGGACGGCATTCTGCCGGCAGGTGAAATGTTCCAGCATCTTCTCGCCCGGGGAATCGAAAAGGTACATCGGGACACGTTCCACGCCTCTTACGGGCTGGGCCGGTACGCGCTTGCCCTGCTCTGGTACCGACTGCTCACCGGAAAATCCGCCATGGACAATCCGTTCTGCGATTTTGACGAACCTGTAAGCGACGAGGAAATCCGGATCGTTAAAGAATACGTGGAGTCTCTGCATCCCATTTCGTTTTGATTTTTTGTTTTCATGAAAAAAGCCGTACCGGCTCCCCGGTACGGCTTTTCCGTTATCTTATATCTTACTCCGCCAGAGCGCCCATGGGATCCCACGGGGCAAGAACGGTTGGTTCTTTTGTGAGAAGGACGGCCTTTTCGCCCAGATACTTTTTATGTACCACGGCCTGATACACGTATTTCTCAAACCAGGTATCCGACGCCATGTGATAACCGCCGTTTACCCCCTCCGAGCCCCAGCTGTTTTCGATCTTCCAGCGGTTGGGCACGCCGTTCTCGTCAAGGTTCACGCCGGTGAGCACCATGGCGTGATTCATGCGGCTGACGCCGTAGTCCAGCATATCCGCCTTGGTCATATCGAAATCCAGTCCGGTAAGCAGATGGTAGTTATAACTGTTGTCGTCCCAGGATTTCTGTCCGTTCTCCCGGAATTTGCCGCAGTCCGAGCCGAACCAGACAATTTCTCCGTCCTTCAGCTGGCGGAGAACGATATCCTTGAACTCCTCCATAGGCAGATTCAGATACAGAATGGGCGCACCGTCCACCACGTTGCCCAGATACTGCACAGTATAGGTGGCGTTATAGGGCTTATCTGCCGTGGGAGCGTGGATGATGCCCACGTAATCCCCCAGAAAATCGCCCACAAATTTATCGCGGAAGGAATAGGGCGTATAGCCGCGCTCGCAGTGGTAGGTTTTATCCTTATCCACGTATTCAAAATCAAATTCTGTGGGCGGCGTGCCGTAGCAGCTGACTAAGAACGAATAGCATTTCTGCAGCATTTCGTCCTTTGCCGCCGTGATCTCCGCTTCGCTCTTACCGGCGCGCACCATATCCCGGAGGATCGGCGTACAGCGGCGCAGGTACAGATTCAGATACATATTCAGCATACCGGTAGCGGAGGTCTGCTGTGTCTCCGGCATGGCATCCTTGGGCACCACACCGTATTTGTTCACGATATTCACGAACATGTCCCACTGACCGCCGTCCGCAACGCCGGTGCGCACGATGTGGCTTACCACCCGGTCATCCGCTTCCAGATGGGCGGTATCGATAATGCTTTCAAAATAGTAATTCGCCCGTTCGAATTTATCCCAAAATGCCAGGTGTGCCTGGGACAGTTCAAAATTCTCCAGATTCAAATCTTTCCCGATTCGCTCCCGCAAAACGTTCACAGCGGCAAACAGCCAGCACCGGCCGCTGGACCGCTGATTGGTGGCAGGCATAGTCTTAATATCCACGGAAAACTTGAACTGCATTTTCCGGGCGGCAATGGGATCGTAAGCAAGATCACCGAGGGGCGTTTTGGAAAAAACGTTGGTCATGGCAAGGCGAAGCGCGTCGTTTTCGTATGCATCCTGATAGCGGGCAATATCAGCCGCTTTAACGGGAACAGCTTTCTTCATAGGCATTATCCTTTCATATACAACAGATTATTTCTGATTTTTCCGTCGGTCCAGATAATTCTGCAGAATCAGCGTGGCAGACAACTCGTCCACGGAGGACTTCCGCTTTTTGCCGCTGACGCCGGAATCGGACAAAAACCGATGGGCGGACACGGTGGTAAGACGCTCGTCCATAAGCTCCACCGGAATTCCCGACAGCTCCGCCACCAGATCCGCGTACGCTTTCACACGCTCGGCGCGGGGGCCGGCGGTACCGTTCATATTGAGGGGATTGCCGATGATGATCCGGGCAACGCCCTTTTCCCTGGCAAAGGCGGCAGTCTGCTCGGCGGTTTTTCTAAGGTTCTCACTCTTTATGCATCCGGCGCCGGTAGCGAGAAATCCCATGGGATCGGACAGGGCAAGCCCGGTACGGGCATCGCCAAAATCCACCCCTAAACAAATCTCGTATTTATCAGCCATATACAGTCTCCTCCTCTCCCGTTTCCGCGGCTGCAATACCCAAAAGGGCGGCGGCCGCCTCCACGACGTCTCCGTACGCCATGCCGGGAGTTATGGTTTCATGATACAATATTTCAAGAAGCGCCCAATCGATGGGGGCGGGACGGATGGAGCCGTTATATCCCTCGTAAAAGACGCTCTCGGGGAATGCGTAAGAATCACAGGCGATCCCCAAGGATTGGAGCAGCTCCTCACAGATCACCGATGCCTTGGCATTCTGGGGCGTAATGTTAGACGCCACGCCTACCTCCGCCTCCACGATCAGCCCGGTGGATTTCTGAAAAGAGAAAAGGGACATGCCGCTGGAATTTTCGGCTCTCTCCCCGAAATAATCGGTCAGATCCCCCTGCATTACGAAATGCAGACGGAAGTTGGCGTCGGACTCTGCCTCCGCGTACCGGATACCGGGAAATCCATCAATATCGTTCAGCTTCTCCATCAGATCGGCGATAACGTCCACTTCTCCCGCGCCGTACTCCCCGTCAAGCCACAAAGCAATCTCATCCTCCCATTTGCACACCGTGCCCCGATAGCCGCCGTACTCACTGCCGAAGGCGATCTCGGAAAAATAGGCAAGAATCTCCGCGGAGGTGTACCCCTCCGCTCGGATTGCCGCACCCTCTGCAGCCGCCGGTTCGGCGGGTTCACAAGCAGACAAGCATAACAGAGCAAACAGGCACAATGCGGCGAGAATACACCGGCGCATCAGCGGACGGGGTGCTCTTCAGCAAAAGCCAGCACCTCTTTCAGGGTAGGAATGGACGAATAGGCACCGGGGCGGGACACGCCGATGGCGGCGGCACAGTTGGCAAGATGGGCCGCTTCTTCGATGTTCTTCCCTTCCATATAAAAATGCACCAAAGCGGCAGTAAAGGTATCCCCTGCTGCCGTGGTATCTGCCACGGGCACCGGGACTGCCGGCACGATACGGTAATATTTGCCGTCGTAGATATAGGCGCCCCGGCTGCCGATTTTGATTACGATATATTTGGCATCCACCATGGTAGACAGCTTGATGGCGGCTCGGGGACAGCCCTCACCATCTTTTGTGTCGATACCGGTGAAGATCTTCGCCTCCGTCTCGTTGGGCGAAAAGATCTCCATCCGACCAAGACTTTCGAGAGGAAAATCCGCCCGGGCGGGACCGGCGTCCACAAACAGGGGGATATTTTTCTCATGGGCAAACTGCGCTGCCGCCAGCACCGGTTTATCCGGTATCTCAAACTGGAGATACACCGCATCCGGGTAGCAGGTGAACGCTTCCTCCACATCCACGGGCGTCAGCTTTTCATTGGCGCCGGGATAGACAATGATCCGGTTCGTCCCGTCCTCCTCCACGAGGATGGAGGCAAGGCCGGTAGCGGTGTTCTTATCCCGCACCGCAAAGCGGGTATCAATTCCCTCTTTTTCGTATACGGAAAGCAGGCGGGTTCCGTTTCCGTCCGCACCCAGGCGGGTGCAGAACACGCAGTCGTCCCCCATGCGGGCGAAGGTAACGGCACTGTTTCCTCCCTTTCCGCCGGGCACGTAGCCGTATCCGGCCGATTCCACTACCGTCTCTCCGGCGTACGGGATGCGGCGCATTCGCTGTACAAAGTCCAGGTTGGCGGAGCTGACTACAAGAATTCTCTTTTTCATACTGCTCTCCTTTTCCGAAAAATATCTCAGAGTAAAAAACGGTTATCTGCCGCGCAGCGAGGCGGGATGATCGAAATCCAGCACCTGTGCCGCCGTAGAATTGGGGTAACAGGTCACATCCAGAATACGCTGGTTGCGGCTGCCCCGGTATTTCAGGTTCAGATCCCGCTCTGCCAGAACGAACGGTCCGTCCACCAGATAATTGGTAACAGTGAGCAGTTCCTTCACGGCAGGCTCGGTTTTTGCCTTTTCCAGCAGCTTCTCATAGGTAAATCCGGTATAGGTCATCACGTCAAGCCCTGCCTCCCGGGCGGCTTTGCCGATGGCGGCCAGTTCGTGTCCCCAAAGAAACGGTTCTCCTCCGGAAAAAGTAACGCCCTTGAGAAGCGGGTTTTCCTTTATAGCGTTCCAGATGCGGGTGGTGCTGCTGATATAGCCGCCCTCGGGATCATGAGACTCCGGATTATGACAGCCGGGACAGTGATGGGGACAACCCTGCACGAATACCACGAAACGGAGCTTCGGTCCGTCCACGATAGATTCCCGTGCCACACCGAACAGGCGAATGGGCATTTCCTCCACGGCAATTTCGGGCGTATTGGAATGGTGCGGTATATGTAACATAAAATTCCTTCTTTTTGCATATTTGCCGGAATCGGCGAAAAAATCATCTATATATATTATACGGCATATTTCCCGTAAAATCAACACCGGAGCAAAAAGAATCTTTTGCCGCCGGGGTGAAAGGATAAAAATTCACAAAAAAATATATACTATCTATTGCATTGCGGATTTTTTATGATATAATAACTTTGTAAAGATATTTATTAAGGGAGGTTCCGTTATGAACTGGGATTATTTCAACCTGCTGAAGAAGCATGAAGAAGAGAAGAAGAACAGCGCACTGAAGGCCGTTCTCGTTACCGTAGGCGTAATCGCCGCCGTTGCCGCTGCCGCCGTTGTGGTGTACACCATTTTCAAGAAGTACTTCACCATCACCTTTGAGTGTGATGACTGTGACGGATGCTGCGATGACGATTGCTGCTTCGACGAATGCGAAGGTGCAGACGAGCCCATCTGCTGCTGCGATGCAGAGGATGAGTGCGACGCACCTGAGACTGCCGAGGCGTAATTCTTTATGAAGTTCAAAGACGGATGCATACGCATCCGTCTTTGTTTTTTGCCGTTTTTTCATTCTCCTATTGACAAACGCCGGGGAAAGAAGTATAATTATTCCAGTGAGTGGATTAATTGCAAAAGGAGGACGGCATGAACACCAGTCAGCAGCAGATGAAAGAAGCCAACGCGCGGACATTGTTCCGGCTGGTGCGGGAGCACGCCGCCCTTTCCCGGGCAGACCTGAGAAGACTCACCGGATTCAGTCCTACCACCGTTTCCGCCCTGGCGGACGAGTTGATCGGGAGAGGACTGTTTCAGGAAACAGGGGTCAAGGAAGTAAAAACCAGCGGACGGAAAGCCACGCTTTTGGAAATCAATCCGGCCGGCGGCTATTTTCTGTGCGTATACGTAGGCAAAAAGATCACCGTGGTGGACTGTCTGGATCTTTCCTTCCGTACGGTGCATCACTTTGAAACGGAAACCACGTCGCTTTTGCCGCTGTCCGAAAAAATTGCCGACGCCGCCCTGTCCTTCTACGAAAAGCATCCGGACACAGTGGCGCTGATCGTGGCCTTTTCCGGCACGGTAAAGCACAACGAAATCCGCTCCTCCGTATTCATCGACACTACCGGTGCGGAAGCATTTGTACAGCGGATGCGTACCATGCTGCCGGACGGGGACGTTCCTTTTTATCTCCTCAACGACTCCTCTCTGGCGGCGTATGCGGAAACCACCGTGGACAGAAATCTTGCGAATATTATCACTGTGGATATTGACGACGGCGTAGGTTCCGGTATTCTGGTGAAGGGCCATCTGTTCACCGGGGCGGACGGCATGGCCGGCGAGATCGGTCACACCACCATCGACTGCCGGGGAAAGAAATGTGCCTGCGGCAGCCGGGGATGCCTGGAATTATACGTCTCCATTCCTGCCATTGTGAACAGATGCCGAAAACTGGATCCTTCCGTGGAAACTTTTCAGCAGATCGTATGGTCTGCGGATCAGTTCCGGGAGATTCTCACAGACACGGCAGATCTTCTCTCCTTCGGGCTCGTAAATGCCGTAAACCTGTTCGATCCCCAGAAGATCGTGATTTCCGGTCCCCTTACCCGATTGGGCGACCGTTTTCTGGATGCCGTCCGTACACACACCTATAAGCGGCTCATCTCCCCTACCGTATCCATCGAATACTCGTCCCTCACGGGCAATCCCGTTACCATAGGCGGTGCCAAATTCGCCTTTGATCATATTTTAATTTAATATTATTTTTGGAGGATACTCTTATGGAAAAGAAAGACGTCGTTATGAACGGACCCGACATTGCAAGACTTGGATTCCCCAAGTGGCCCCAGTTCAACCCCAAATCCTACGAGGACGTGGTAGAACCCCTGAAAAACGGCCTGGTCAACTACTGGACCGGTGAAAAAGGCAGAGAATTTGAAGAAATGTTCGCCAAATGGGCAGGCGCCAAAATGGCCATCTCCTGCACCAACGGCACGGCAGCTCTGCACATTGCGCTGGGCAGCCTGGGCGTAGGACCCGGTGACGAGGTTATCGTTCCCTCCTACTCCTTTATCGCATCCTCTTTCTCTGCGGTACAGGCTGGCGCCATTCCGGTATTTGCCGACGTAACTGAGGATCACACCATTGATCCCGACGGCATCGAGAAGCTGATTACAAAGCGCACCAAGGCAATCATCGTAGTGCATCTGTACGGTGTGGTCTGCGATATGGGCAAAATTCTTGACATCGCCAAAAAGCACAATCTGAAGGTTGTGGAAGACTGTGCGCAGTGCATCGGCGGTGAATTCCGAGGCAAAAAGATCGGCACCATCGGTGACGTGGGTTGTTTCTCCTTCTGCCAGTCCAAGCACTTCACCACCGGCGGCGAAGGCGGCATGGTGGTTACCAACAACGAGGATCTGGGCTGGGAGTGCCGCTCCTTCCGCGATCACGGATACGATGTGCGTGCCCGTATGAATATGCTGGCACTGGAGGGCAAGCTGCCTTACATCCACCGCCGGGTAGGCTTCAACTACCGCATGACGGAGATTCAGTCCATCATCGGCATCAACGAGCTGGCCCGCTTTGAAGACTGGAATATGCCCCGCCGTCTGAAATATGCCAAAATGTACGATGAGGCTCTCGCTGACGTGAAGGGCATCAAGCACCTGCCCCACAACAGCGAGGAGAGAAAGAACGCGTACTGGTGGTATCCCGTAACGCTGGATCTCACAAAGCTGGACTGCAAGGCCCAGGACGTCCTGGCCGAGCTTGTGGAAATGGGTATCCCCTGCCACGGTATCCAGTGGCCGGAGGCCTACGAGGAAAAGGCATACAAGGAGCACGGCGGATTCGGCTCCTGCAAGTTCCCCTTTGAGTCGAAGGAATACACCGATCCGAAGTCTGCCGATTATACAAACGTGCTCTGCCCGGTGGCAAAGAGCCTCCGCGATATGACCGTTTGCCTGTTCCTCCATCCCTCCTGGGAAGAAGAACACATTAACGCCTGCATCGCCGCTTTGAAGGACATTCTGGCAAAGCACGCAAAATAATCCCCCAACGCCTTGACAACCGCACGGGCTTATGATACAATTATTAAAGTATGAGGGAGTAGCAAGCGCGCCCGGCGTAGCAAGTCAACA
>JAZQDY010000038.1:0-7328 GCA_045547015.1 Eubacteriales bacterium
AGTACAAGGGACGAGAGCGAAAAACTCACGTGTTACCACCCTAATTCACTTGTTTCTCACGATAACAAGCCTTATCAAGTTCGGATAGGAAATGATCTATCGAAACTCTATCGCTATTACGGGCGACCCCGGCGCAGCCTAACCTAAAGGCTCGGTACGCAGCTCGGAGACCATGTTCGGCAAAATCCGCTTTACCCATTCACAGCACATCCGAAGATGATGGGATTCTCTGAAAAGTTTCAGTTACTTACTCTTTCTCATCATTGCTATTGTTTGTTATTATACCAAAATCCAAAGGAAAAATCAATGGGTTGAGTTAAAAAAGTTGAGAATTTCAAAGCAACTCTTATTTGTTGATTTAAAAGCATAGAGAAAACTGATAGATTCTTTTTTTGAATCAATTAGATTAAACATCCTTATGAGAAGTGACCATACCGGTGGGATTTTTTCTTACTTCACCCGGACGATGCGTGCCTCGATCCGCTCTCTTGCACCGGGGATCGGGTCTGCGGGATATCCGAGGATACAGTTGCCGATACCCACGTAATCCTCTGTGAGTCCCCATTCCTTCAGAAGAGCTTTTCCCTCCGCCGTTTCAAACATCTGCTTCGCCCGATGAATCCAGCAGGAGCCGATTCCCAGCGAATGAGCCGCCAGCATCAGATTCTGCATTACGAGACAGCCGTCCTCCAAAGCCGTACCGCTTTTCGACACGTCTGCCAGAACCACAACAACCACCGGTGCTCCGTAAAAGGGATCACTGTCCGTCCCCATGACAGCGGCGTTCATTTTGGAAAGTGTATCCCGCATAGCTTTATCCTCCACCGCTACCGTGACCACCGGCTGACGGTTCATACCGGAGGGCGCGTACAAACCGGCGTTCAGTATGGCGGCAAGTTCTTCTTCCTTAATCTTTTCCGGACGGTAGGAACGGACGCTTCGCCTCTCAAGCAGTGCGCGGATCACTTCATTCATAAGATTTTCTCCCGGATCTTTTTTCTTTCATTCTATCATTTCTGTCCGTACTTGTCAAGAAAGCACGCGCAAAAAAGAAGCGGTATAGGGTTGTACCCCAAAGAACAGTTTTCAAAAACACGGCATATCATCTCGAAAGGGAGATGCCGTGGTTTGCATTTGTGGCTACAAATGCAGTGCTTGTCAGGAAAATTGACAATTTATAGATGGACATAAAAAGGCTCCCTTGTGTAAAGGGAGCTGTCAGCGAAGCTGACTGAGGGATTGTTCTACGAGGTGATCAATATATTCGCAAACACCCCGAAAGTTTTTATGTATTTCTGTATTAGGTATTCTGATAACCGTCAATCCGTATTCTTCAAGGAAAGCGGTTCTTTCTTCATCGTGTTGCTTTCCTTCTTCGGTATAATGCCCCGAACCGTCAAGCTCTATAATGAGCTTAGCCTCTGCACAGTAGAAATCCGCAATATACCTTCCGAGAACCTTTTGGCGTGAAAAGCGGATGGGGTAGGTACGCAGAAAATCATACCAAAGGTGTTTTTCTTCTTTTGTCATATTCTTCCGCAGCATTTTTGCGGTTGGAACGATGTCCTTATTGTGTTTCCTCTGCATCACAATCCCTCCGTCACGCTTCGCGTGCCACCTCCCTTTACACAAGGGAGGCTTTTGCAGATAAGCGATCAAATGTCTCTCGGCAAATTGAATTTTGTTAGGTTAACTTGTTTAGTAAAAAGTATGGGCGCTGACCAACTACAATCATATTTGTCACATTAGAAATATCATAGCCGCTATTTTCATATGTCGACAAAAACTCTTGTTCGCTCGGGTAAACAATTTCTTGACCATACCAAGTTTTAGAGGATTGTGGTGTAAGCTCCAAGTATATTATTTTACTTTCTGCCTCAAACGTTAGTATCGTGTGTACTTTGTTTTTCTTCTTGTTGTATAACAACCATATTTTGCTTGAAACATTCAAGCTGTCAAGTATTGATTTCATTGCCAAAACTGCATCCACACAAGTACCGATTTTTTCTTTAAGCGTGACAGATGGATCTTGAACAGTATAAACAGTTATGGAAAGATGATAGTAGTCATTATCAAATCCATTTTTCATATTCGGTTTATATTTTCGACCGTCAACAATAAATCCGTATTCAAAACCGTTATTATATAATTTTGATTTTAGTATATTGCATATTTCTTTGATTGTCATTCTCGAGTTCACTCCATCAAATTCTTGTTTATTGTTGATACTTATTGCGCATCCATATTATAGCATAGAAACCGCAGAAAATCAATCTGCGGTTTCTGCTTTTTCCGTCGGTAGGCAATACTGTCCTTTAGAGTAATGCTCTATCCGACCGCTTCTTTCTTTTCTACACGACACTGTACACCACACCGTCCTCCTGCCATACTGCATGAACACAGTCGCCGGCACGGATTTTTCCCCGCACCATTTCCTCAGACAGCGTATCCTCCACGTACCGCACCACTGCCCGGCGGAGCGGACGGGCACCGTAAGCAGGATCAACCCCCACAGCGGCGAGCCGGGACACAATCTCCCCGGAAAAATGCACCGTGATGCCGAGAGCGGCGATCCGTTTTGTCACCTCTGCCAGCATACGGGCGGCGATCTCCTCCATCTCCGTATGTCCCAGCCGCTGAAACAGGATCACCTCGTCGATCCGGTTGAGAAACTCCGGGCGAAACGTTTCTTTCAGAGAATCGCTTACACGGGATTTCATCCGTTCATACCCGGCAGCACCGCTCTGCACAAATCCCATCTGCGGCACACTCCCGCCCGACGCCCCCACATTTGAGGTCATGATTACCACCGTATTGCAGAAATCCACGCGCCGCCCCCGGGCATCGGTAAGCGTACCGTCTTCCAGCACCTGCAAAAGCAGGTGGAATACGTCCGGATGTGCTTTTTCGATCTCATCGAAAAGCACCACGGAATAGGGATGCCGACGGATACGCTCCGTCAGCTGTCCGCCATCGTCATATCCCACGTAGCCGGGCGGCGATCCGATCATGCGGGAGGTGGTGTGCTTCTCCATATATTCTGACATATCCACGCGGATCAGCGCATTTTCCCCGCCGTACATCACGTCGGCAAGTGCCCGGGCAAGCTCCGTCTTGCCCACCCCGGTGGGGCCGAGGAACAGAAACGATCCCACCGGACGGCGGGGATCCTTCAGCCCCGTACGTCCCCTGCGGATTGCCCGCGACACGGCATCCACCGCCTCCTTTTGCCCTACCACACGGGCAGACAAAAGAGCTTCCAGTTGGGAAAGCCGGACGCTTTCTTCCTCTGCGAGACGGGAAACGGGAATTCCCGTCCACGCGGTCACGATATCCGCGATATCCTCGGCGGTAACGGAAGAATCCGGTTTTTCCGCCACGGCAACAGTACTGCGCCGGCTGTCGTATTCCCGCCGGAGATGGGTTTCCCGGTCTCTCAGAGAGGCGGCATTTTCGTAATCCTCGGCTAAAATTGCCTCTTCCTTTTCCGCCGTTACGGCGCGGAGCTTGTTTTCAATCTCCCGTACCTCTGCCCGCGGCGCGGCGGCAGCCAGCCGCTTTTTCGCCGCCGCTTCGTCAATCAGATCGATGGCTTTATCCGGCAGATACCGGTCGCAGATATATCTCCCGGACAAACGCACCGCCGCATCGATGGCTTCCTCTGTGATCTTCAGCCGATGGTGCGTCTCATACCTGTCACGAAGTCCGAGAAGAATCTGCCGCGCTTCCTCCGGCGTGGGCTCTCCCACAAGGACAGACTGAAACCGCCGTTCCAGCGCGGCATCCCGTTCAATATGCCGGCGGTATTCGTCGATGGTGGTGGCGCCGATCACCTGCAGCTCTCCCCGCGCCAGTGCAGGTTTCAGAATATTGGCGGCATCCAGTGCTCCCTCCGCACCGCCCGCGCCGATAATCGTGTGGATCTCGTCGATAAACAGAATTACCCGGCTGTTCTTCGCCGCTTCATTCAGCACACCGCGCATACGCTCCTCAAACTCACCCCGGTATTTGGCACCAGCGATCATAGAGGAAATATCCAGCATGACGATCATCCGGCCGCGGAGATTTTCCGGCACACTTCCCTCGGTAACCCGCCGGGCAATTCCTTCGGCCGCTGGCTTTTGGCCAGCGCCCGGCTCTCCGCTAAGGCAGGGATTGTTTTTCGTTCTCCTTGAGAGAATGCGGATCACCCGCTCCGTTTCCTCCTCTCTGCCGATCACCGGATCCATTCTGCCGTTTTGTGCCATAGCGCAGAGATTCCGCCCGTATGCACTGAGATTCGGACAGTCTTTAATCGTCTCCCTTCCCTTTTCCGCCCGGGTCCCGGATAGGCCGCCCGCACGCGCCGCCGGCCCCTCTCCTGAACCGAAATAGGATGTTACGTCCCCCCGTATCTCCATGACGGAGGCACCCAAAGAGACAATGATATGCACCGCCTGACATTCCGATTCCGTCGTAAGTGCCAAAAGCAGATGCTCCGTGCCGATGAAGCCGTGTCCGGCCCGTACAGCTTCCTTGGCAGAGTTTTCAATCACCTTTTTCGTTCGGGGCGTCATATCGGCGGCAGTAACAGCGCTTTTTTCTCCGATGCCGGAAATCTCGCGCACCAGTTTCTGCGCACCGTCGTAGCGTACCCCCCGGGATTCCAGAATCCGTGCGGCAATGCTGTCTGTTTCCGTAAGAAGGCCGAGAAGCAGGTGCTCCGTACCGATATAGGTATGCCCCATCTCCCGGGCGGCGGCTAAAGCACGGTTCAAGGCGCTTTGTGCCTTCTCTGTAAATCGATTGGTCATAGTTTCCTCCGGGTGCAAAAATCTTTTGTCCCCGTTATTCTCGCCGTATTTTCCTTCCTTCATTCAGGGGAGCATTATTTTCGATCACGCACCGCGTAATTATACTCTGCCGCCAACCGGTTCCATGTCACAGCATCCGCTTCTCCCGTTGCCCCCAGAATATTGGCACGCTGAAAACGGCGGACCGCCTCCTCCGTAGCACGATCATACTCCCCGGTAAGAGAAATGTCAGAAAGGCCGTCATACAGTACCCGCACTGTATCCAGCATGATCTGCAGAATCAGCACAAGATGGCTTCTTTCCCCGGGCAGAATCCGCATTCCGGGATCGTAAAAGGGCGTAATGGAGTCGGGTACGCTGTTCTGCAGAAGATACAGCGTGTACATTTCCCGCAGCTTCTCCCAGGTCCTCAGATCTGCTTCCCCGGTTTCTGGTAGGCCGTACTTCCGCTGGAATGACCGTAGCGCGTTCTGCGTACCGGTATCAAAGGAGCCATCCACTGCCGTAGAGACAGACATATCCCCGCTGAGCCTGGCCACTGTGCGGAGCATTTCCTGTAAAGCCCGGACCCGGTTCTCCCGGTTCCGGTGATCGTAATACACCTTCGTGCGCGGTTCTGTCATGAAATTCCCCCTCCATACTGCGTGCCGGAAGCGTCCGCCCCCTCCCGCAATTCACTGTATGTATCGGTAATGGCGTCCCAGGTGGTAAAGGAAACGATGCCGGAGGGTGTCAGTCCGAACAGGGTCTGATAGGCGCGGACGGAAGCCTCCGTAGCAGCCCCGAACTGACCGTCCACGGTCAGCTTGGGAATGGATGTGTATGTATCAGAGATAAAATTCAGATATTCCTGCAGTGCGGTCACCGCCTCCCCGGAAGATCCAAGGCGAAGCTGAAAGCCGGGATAGGGCAGCGGCGTATCCACAAAATAATCATCTGGCAGAGACTGCAGAAACCCCCGATACGCATCGTACAGCCGGTTCCACGTAACGGTATCCACAATGCCCGTCACGGGCAGGCCGTACGTCTGCTGAAACGCTTCCACCGCGCGCCGCGTACCGGCACCGAAAATGCCGTCAATGGCAACAGCAGGCACAGACTCCACGAAATATCCCACGAAGGCAAGGAAATACTGCAGTTCCCGCACACCGGTACCCGTATCCCCCTCTGCAAGCCGGGTGGCAAACAGATCCGTTACGTCAGCAAGGGGCAAACCCTCCGCGTTCAGCTCTGACAGCCGCTTTACCGAATTATAGATCCGCTGGATCATGTACCAGGTGGCGCGTCCGATAATCCCATCCTCAGTAAGGCCGAAGATCCGCTGCAGCTCCCGCACCGCCGCCTCCGTCTCCGGACCGTAAATGCCGTCCGGATTCAGAATCTTCGGAATGGAGGGATAGTTTTTGGCAATCCGGTTCAGCCGGATCTGTATAAGGCGGATCTCGTTGCCGCTGGTACCGGGACGCAGAGGTACCCCGGGATAACTCTCCGACAATCCCTCCACCGGGGCATCCCGCACCAGCTCAATATCGTCTCCGTAATAATTCTGCAGAATTTCAATAGGGGTAAGTCCGTTTTCCGCCAGCGTTACTGTCCCCCACTGGGACAAACCGCCGCAGGTAACGGTAGTGCCGTTGCAGTATTGGGCAAACAGAGGTGCCACGCTTCCGGCGCGGCGCACGTAATCGTTGAACACCTCGTCCACGATTCTTGAGATATTATCAAAAATATCCCGTCCCTGAACAAAGGACTGGTCAAATGCGGTGGAATTTGTGATATCGAAATCGTATCCCCGGGAACGGTAATACTCCGTATACACCCGATTGAGCGCAAAGGTGATCTGTGCCAGAATATTAGCACGGATCGCACTCTCCGGCCAGGTAGGATAGATCTCGCTGGAAGCCACGTTTTTTATGTAGTCGGGGAAATTCACCGTCACATTCTGCGCCGCCTGATCCGGTGCACCCAGATGCACGGTGATGGTTTCGGGGACGATGGGCAGTCGTGCATTCGTCATTGGTATCCTCCTTTCCCCTTATAAAAGGGGATTTTCCGCCGTGGGCGTGCCGAAAATACGCATCTCACTCTCCGGCTCCGACTGAAACTCCGACAGCGGGATCATCTGTACGGGCTGGGTAGATACCACCCCGTCAAAGATAGGCACGCCCACGTTTTCCACCGAGCCGTAACCGTCCTTCTGCACGGTGATATTGTATACGCCGTACGGTGCCGCCGCCCCGGGCGTCAGCGACAGAGAGGCCGCCGGCGCGGAAAGCTCCACCACCTCCGTCAGTCCGTCCTCATCGGTACGGAGAGAATACATTACGCCGGTTTCATCCCCTGCCCGGTCCGCATTCCACACCTGTACCAGCGCCCCGGCAATGGGAAACGCCTCCCGGGCCGCCCGTACGCTGACTCTGAGATACCCTTTTCCGGGATTTGCCATTGGTTCGTTCAAACAATCACCCTCCTTAAACAGCAGTAAGCGCCGCTATTACTATATGCGTAAAACGCGCCGTTTGTGACAAAAAAAGA